>JAUVVE010000022.1 GCA_030604795.1 Dehalococcoidia bacterium
AGGCACCTAGGGGTATAGGCTGATTGTTTACATAGACGGAGATGCGCTCCCTTTGAGGCTTTATGAAGCCGTTCTCCAAGAGGTCGGCCAGGCCCTTGATGTCCTCCAGAGAGAACTGCCTGGTCTTGGTTTCAAGCGGCTCATCAGTGGCTATGGCCACGCGTTTCCTCACAGAGCTGAAGAGTGGGCCAATCTCCTTGCGATGAACCTCTATCTTAGGCACACTGCTCTGCTTGAATCCTTCGGCGAGGACAATATCATATTCTTCTCCCAAAAGGCGAGCTAATTCATCAAGGCCAAGATCCTGCTCGACTGGTTTGATTAGTACAATCCGGTCTACAGAACTGATGGCTGTGGCTTCACTTCCGGCTTGCATGTGACGCCAGCTGTCCGTGTTTGGTTTGTCGAAACAAAACCCGCGCGGTGCGTGCTTGACCGTAGCTACCCGGTAGCCCCTGGATCTCAGTTCGGAAATCAGCTCTTCTATGAGACGGGTCTTCCCCGATTTAGATTTGCCTACAATCGAAATTACGGGAGGCATTCTCTGTTCTCCCCTTTCTAATTGCGCTCCCTTAGCCGGTTTTTCGTGGCGGTAACCACTGTGAACCCGGCGTCAGGAGAAAAACCTTGCTGTGTGGGCTCCATATACTCTACCTTATCAGATTTCTACAACAGTGTCGAGACAACTTATCCGATTGAAGAACTCGCCTGCACCTGGAGTGCCTGAAGCTCTGCGTAACTGTAGCACTATTTACCTCGAAAGGCTATAATTAGGCAACAATTTTAGAAAGGAGGTTGCTATATGGCCTATGAAACGTTGATTGTCGAGCGGGAAGAGAATATCGGGATAATCACACTTAACCGGCCACCAGCGAACCCGATAAATCTTACCGTTCTGAATGAACTCGACCAAGCTGTGACTGAGCTGGAACAGGACAAGGCGATAAGAGCCTTGATTATTACTGGTGCTGGCGAGAAAGGGTTCTCGGCGGGCTTTGATATAAAGACGGCCGGGACGCCGGAGGCGGAGAAAACCCCCGCTAGAGGCCACGAGGTGTTTAGCAAAATCGAGAGATGCTCCAAGCCAGTAGTCGCGGCAATCAACGGCTTCGCTCTCGGCGGAGGCTGTGAACTGTCAATGGCTTGCCACTTCAGGATAATGGCTGACTCCGAGAGGATAGTGATTGGCCAGCCTGAGATTGATTTAGGGATCATTCCTGGCTGGGGCGGAACGCAAAGGTTGCCCAGGCTGGTGGGAAAAACGAAGGCGCTCGAAATGCTCATCCTGGGAACGAGAATCAGGGCTCCCGAAGCCTTGAGCATCGGGCTCATCACGAAGGTGTCTTCACTGGCGGACTTGATGAATGATGCCAAGGAGTTTGCCAAAACGTTGGCCAAGAAAGCGCCGATTGCGGTAAGCATAATTCTCGATGCGGTGACTCGGGGGCTTGAAACAACCCTGGAAGAGGGGCTGAAGATTGAGCTGGAAGGCTCTCAACAGGTAGGAAAAACCAAGGATGCTATGGAAGGAATGATGGCGTTTGTGCAGAAGCGTGAGCCAGATTTCAAGGGGGAGTAGCCTATTCAAGGCAAGAAGATGAAAGAATAGAAAGGAGGTCCTGACGTGAAACTAGATGACATTAAGAAAATAGCGGTGATGGGTGCGGGTGATATGGGACATGGAATAGCCGAGGTTGCGTTGCTGGCCGGCTACAAGGTGGCGATGAGAGACGTTGAACAGCGATTTGTCGACAAAGGCCTTCAGAGAATCACGGAGAGTCTAGTGAAGCTTACGGAGAAGCAAAAGATCTCGGAGGACAACAAGACGGCGATGCTGGGCAACATTGAAACCTTTGTCGATGTGGGAGATGCTGTCAAGGATGCGGATTTTATCATTGAAGCTGCCCCTGAGATCATGGATATCAAGAAGAAGCTGTTCGAGGAGTTGGATAAACTGACGCCAAAACATGCCGTGCTGGCGTCAAATACCTCCAATATGAGCATAACCGACATAGCGTCTGTCACTGGCAGGCCGGAGAATGTTGTTGGGATGCATTTCTTCAATCCTGCCGTCCTGATGAACCTCGTCGAGGTCATAAAGGGAGACAAGACAAGTGAAGAGACTATGCAGTTGACCTACGACCTGGCAACGAAAATGAACAAGGTGCCAGTCAGGGTTGAAAAGGACTCCGTCGGCTTCATCTTTAATAGGGTCAACGCGCCGGCTTCAATTTTGCTCGGTGCCATCGTTGAAAGAGGGCTGGCTACACCTGAAGAAATCGACGCCAGGATGAAGAAAATCGGCATGCCTATGGGACCGTACGAGCTGATGGACTACGTCGGTTTGGATGTTGCCTACCATGGCGCGCTCTACCTTGCGGAGAGGCTGTCGCCGGAATATATGCCGCCCAAATGGCTCAAGGAGAAGATTGACGCAGGTGACCTGGGCAAGAAAACGGGCAAAGGAGTCTACGACTGGTCCGCGGGAAGGCCAGCTATAGACCTAGCTAAGGCGAAAGAAGACTTCGATCCAACTGACATGGTCGCCATACAGGTGAATGAAGCGACGAAGCTGCTCGAGCAGGGGGTGGCCAAGAGCGCAGATGATATCGACAAAGCAATGGCTAACGGAGGGGGAGGGGGAATTGGCCCGTTCCAGCTCGCCAAGGGAATAGGCTTTGACAAGCTAGCTAAGCGGTGTGAAGAACTCGCCACGGAGTATGGTGTAGAGTCATTCAAACCAACTGAGACGTTGAAGAAGGGGAACATCTGAGGACGGTCGCACGGGCTGAGTGTTGCGACGACCAGAATGGTGGCGGGTGAAGCGTCAGGGGGCCTGAACCCTGAAAGAATATGCTGATCTTTCGTGGGCTTTGGGCCCCTTTCCTTTTGTTAGCTCTTCGCTGCTAGGAGCTTTTTCGACATGGTGAAGAACGGGACGCTCAGAATGAGGAGTGGTATTACATACAGCGCCACCTGGTACCCACTAGTGTAATAGTCGCCTGTGGCGAGTCTTGTGATGAGGTTGAAGGGTGATGGGTCGATGAAGTAGCTCAGGCCCGCCGCGGCTATAAGCACCATCGAGTATGTGAACTGCGCCCTCTCGCGATCTTTGAAATAGAGCGCGATGATGGCTGCTCCGAAGGATATGGAGGCAGCGATGATTATCGAGAGCAGAAGCACAAAACCAATGTTCTGTATGAAAAGGCTGTTCAATCGCAACAGCACTGCCCACATGATGCATTGAAGGGCACACGTGATAACCCCAGCAAGTATCTTGGACGCGAACACCGCGTTGAGCGACACAGGCGCTGACCGCAATGTATCAAGCGTTTTGGTCTCCAATTCTTCCGCTACTGCGTCAACCACCATACTGCCTGCTATGAAAGCGGGGAAGAGCATGAGCATCGGGACGATCAGGGAGTAAAGGAATTCGTAGGTGGCGTGAGGCCTGCCGTCAAGGTCTTTGTAATGCAGTTCCACGCCGTTTGTTTCACGCAGGTAGTTCTCGTACTTCTCCAAAGGTTCCTGCAATACCATAAGTATGACCGTCTCCAGTGCGTCTAACTCCGGCAGCACGAGCTTCATATCTACAATGCCGCCGTTGCTCTCTGGTATGAATATGACTGTGTCTATGTGGCCAGATCGGAATGCTGCCTCAGCGTTGCCGACATCTGAGAAAGACAGCACTCTTAGGTTCTTTTCCTTCAAGAACCCCAAGAGTGGGCTGTTTGTATCGCCTACAATGCCGACATCGATGGGTATTCGGGTAGTCTCGCCAATGGATTCGGGATCATAGAATGACATGATGCCTATGAGGAGAACGGAAGAAAACGATGCTAGGAAGAACTGGATAATAATGGCCAGCATTATGGTCTTCTCTTTGGTGATCTGTCTGAGTTCCCTTGTTAGCAGTACAAGGAATCCGTTCACAGTATTGCCCCTATCACATACAAGTTGTACAGGCCGTGGATTACTGAGCCGGCTATGAGAGCTGCTGGGTAGTATTTGATGCCAAAACGTGCTGTCATGAGGCATACCATTGAAGTGGTTATGAAATGCATCATGAGAGGCATAACAAGCAGTCCTGTACTGAAGATGGCAGTGGTAAATACCGACTCGGATATGACGAACAGAGCTAGATAGAGCAGCAGTTTCTCGCCTATTAGGAATCCAAGTGCCGACATGAATGACAATGTTAGGATTTGTTTGAGCGATTTGACCACTTTGTTCTTCAGGAGTGTGGCTATACCTGATGACTTGGCGATTTCTTCTGTGATAACTGACATGACTAGTACTGCCGCCAGTGCGAATGGCATGGGCAGGTTAGAGGCGACAACGATGGACGAAAGCTGTAGCATGAACACCGGGGGAATCAGGAAGAGACTCAGAAGGAACACTGATAGATGTAGATGGTTCCTGTTGATGGCGAGATAGATTGCCTCGCCGAACTTTGCATACAGCGGCTTGAAGCCGGTGAGATACTCCTCGTTGAAGATGCGCTTGCCAACGAATAATGCCAGGAAGAATACGAGATACATCGGAGCTGTGGACAAGAAATACTGCGTCAAGCTGAAGGATTCGCCCCTGTACATCTGCACTGCCAGCGTCAGTGGCGAGATGTAGCTCAGGTCACTGACCCCGGAGAACATCGCCGGCGCGACCAGATACGCGGTGATACCTGCCACAGCCAGTACTGAGAAGAACGTCTGATCCTTAAATGTTCTATACGTTAAGGCCACCATGAGGTAGATGGAAAGGATGAACAGCATCACCGGGATGAATATGGGCAAGGCAAGCAATACGTTCCCCCTTAGAAGTAACGTAACGGCAATGATGACGACGATGGAATATCCGATATAAGGTAGCATCTTGCCCAGAATGATTTGGAAAGGGGTTACTGGGGCTGACAATAGGATGATGAGTTTCCGGTTTGTCTTCTCCTCCATGAAGCTGCCGGTGAAGAATACGCTGACGAACAATATCGGGACAACGTATAAGAACGCCATTATCACTTGGGCCAGTGGTATGGGTGGCTCCATGAGCGATGGGACGATGATGTCCTTGTCGGATGCAAACTCTGCCTTGAACTCTGGCAAACCGTTTTGGCCTTCAAAGTCGCTTAGCTGTTGCCTAACTGCGGCGTCAGTACTGCTCGTCCCGGGCTGTGGTGAGGGCGCCGGAACTGCTCCACTCGGCAACTCCGTCGGCTCAGCGGTGGTGGGGGATTGGGCAGGTGCTTCTGCCAGTCCCAGGATATCCGAGAGAGACATCTGAGTCTGTGTTTCCACATCGCCTGCTCTTGCCTGTAGATGGTTAATCTCGATCCGAAGCGGGAACGCCTGGCTGATCTCGTACTCGCTGGCTATTCTGGTTAACTCTCGTTTTTCCAAATACTGCTTCAGGGCCCCGGCAGCATACTGTGACCGCTGGTCACTTCTGCATATGGCGTCGTCTGGATCAATATATATATCTATGGCCTTGTTCTGGAGCATCATACGGCCCCTCTCAACGTCGAGCGGGAGGACTTTGAAGCGGCTGTCGGTTATGGCTGGGCCGTTGGAGGATACTCCCACGGTGTATAAGCCCTTGCTTAGGACGAAGTCTTGGTGATAAAGTATATAGGTGATGAGGAGGCAAATGGCCGCGATAGTTAGTAAGACGAGTCTTGATCTACCCGTGAACCGGGATCTGAAGCGAGTGACCTCCCGCTTGGAAATGGTCAGGACGTTCCTTATGGCGAATATGACAGGCTGCTTCACGGTCTTCAATTATACGAAAAAAGAATGATAGAACTGAAGTCTGTTACCAAACTGTATGGAGATTTCCCCGCTGTCAAGGATTTAGACCTTCAGGTGAGGGACGGCGAGATACTGGGGATAATTGGCCACAACGGCGCAGGGAAGACTACTACTTTGAAGATGATGATGGGCCTGGTGACTCCAACGTCAGGCACCATAGAGGTTATGGGCAAGGACGTGGAGAAGGACGGCACCTACGTCAAGAGGTTTATTGGCTATCTGCCTGAAGAGAGCCCTCTTTACGAGAACATGACCGTGCGGGAATACCTTATGTTCTTCTCAGAGCTGTACAAGATGCCCAAGGTACGGGCTAGGGGGCGGATAGATGAGTTGCTCGACTCGTTGAACCTTACTGAGAAGGATAAGCTCACTGGCGAGCTATCGAAGGGTATGAAGAGAAAAGTCGCCATAGCGCGTGCCCTTTTGCACGAGCCGCCATTGTTGATACTCGACGAGCCTAATGCCGGGCTTGACCCTCTTACATCGTTCTTTATCATAGATTACCTGAAAACATTGAATAATCATGGCACGACCATTGTGCTGAGCGCCCACAACCTGTTTCATGTTGAGTACATATGCGGCCGAGTGGCTATCATGAAGAACGGGGGACTGCTTCTCTGCGATACTATGGAGTCAATTAGAAAGAGCCTCGGTAGCAGAGAGTACGAGATTGTGTTCAAGGCAAACGCAGACCTGGATTACGAAATAGAGGGAGATAACTATGTGTTCAGGACGGCTGACGTGGGTCAGATAGCGTTGGTGCTGAGGAGCATATCCGAGAATGACTGGGCGCTGGTTGACCTGTCGGTACGGCAATCTGCCCTTGAAGACATGTACGTGGGGCTGATGGGCGATTTGACCAACCCCTAGTGGATGTATCTATTGCTGGTGGAGGATGGGTAGGGGATGTCAGTGGCGGCACTGAACGTGCTGAAGCGCTCTTGTCCGTCAGCCCTGACTGTTGCTGTCCTGGCATTCGGTGCCTGTGCTCCGGCGGAAGGTATGCCTGCCTATTTGATAAGGAAGCGCTAGGAAGTGAGGCAGCCAACTAGAGGGGAGCTGCGTCATCGTTTGACGCCAAGCTCAACAGCTCAGGTTGCCTGGCTTTGAATACCACGGATGGCCTGTTCTTTTCTGCATATGCAAATCCGTTTACCTCTTTCAGCGCACCGTACTTAGCTTCAAGGTCATCCAATGGGCCGGCATCCAGAGCCCGCATGGGACAGGCCTCCACACAAACAGGCTTCTTGCCTTCCTCCCATCTGTCCGCACAAAGGTCGCACTTCTCGACTCTCGCTTTCTGTTCGTCACTGAATTGTGGAGCATGGTAGGGGCAAGCCTCTTCACAGAGACCACATGCTTCCTTACCCAAGCATGATTCCTTGTCCACCACCACGATGCCATCTTGCGTCCGCTTGGTGATGGCATCGGCCGGACAAGCTGAGATGCAGGTAGGCTCAGCACAATGCAGGCAGGAAAGAGACAGGAAGGCTACAAACACCTTTGGGTACTTACCATTCTCTACGGTTACCAGCCAACGCCAATTCACCGGCCCCGCTGGCACATCGTGCCAGTCCTTGCAGGCTACAGTGCAAGTGTAGCAGCCGGTGCATCTTGATTGGTCGATGTAGAACCCTATCTGCATGTCAATGTCGCTTAAGCTTTTGTTACTTCAGCCAAGACGGTATTTGCAGACCAGGCTCCTCCGGGGGAGTGCTCGCCGGGTGTCAGCGTGTTGGCGCATCCACCTCGGTCTATGCCCTGCTCGTCGATGTCAAACCAACCACCCTGGCCGATATTGACTACTCCGGGCATGATTCTCTCGGTAACCTTGGCTTGCATCAGCACCTTACCCCGATCGTTGAAAACCAGCACCGCGTCGTTGTCAGAGATGCCGCGCGCTTCGGCATCCCTGGTGTTGATCCAAACACACCTTGGTTCCACCTCATCGAGCCAGGGTACCTTTTCCATTGTGCTGTGGGTGGCTGGCTTGTGATGAGTGGTCAGAAGCTGTAAAGGATATCTCTGCGACAGAGGGTCATCGTAGCCTTCGGGCGTCGGCAGGTACTTGGCGATGGGTGGAATCTGCGGGTTGTTCATCTCGGCCAGATGTTGGCAGTAAATCTCGATCTTTCCTGAAAGAGTGGGGAAGGGATGACCAACGGGGTCTTCGATTTCCTCTCTGAAGGCTACGAATGGCTGAGCCACCTTCAGTTTGACAACTCCTTTCTCCTTGAAATCTGTGAAATCGGCGATGTCTCCGGTACGCTCAACGATCATCTTCAGTAACTCCCCGTCAGTCAGGCCATGTCTATAGTCGGCGATACCCAGATGGGGAGCTAGCTCAGCACAAATATCGCGGTCGGATTTAGACCCATACATAGAGTCTATGGCCCTGTTCATATAGAGCCAGTAAGGTGACCCTAGCCATGGAGAGATTACATCTTCTCTTTCCATGAAGGTGTTTACTGGCAACAGGATATCGGCGAACTTGGCAGTAGGTGTCATCCGCTGCTCATGTACAACGATAAACTCGATGCTTTTGAGAGCAGCCATACCTTTGTTGGTATCGGGGGAGGAATTGAGGAAGTTCGAAGCTACGATATAAGCCAGCTTGGGGTCACAAGGGTAACCGCCGGCTGTGTCGTGAAGTATGGCGTCGTATACCTTGGTGGTGTGGATACGGGCGCTGCTGGGGTTGGCAGCACCGCGCAATTTGTACAGGCTATTTGGGCGAGATGGTGCACCCTGTTCTACAGGATTACCCCCTCCTCCGGGCCTACCCATTTGTCGACTGTGGAAGGCACGCATGAAACCACCGGCATAGCCTCCTTCTTTTCCCATATTGCCGGTCATGGCGATTACTGTATTGGCTGCCCGACTGAATTGCTCTCCCATGGCACCGCGGGCCGGTCCCCAACCTGGTATGAGCGCTGCCGGTCTGGCGGTAGC
>JAUVVE010000095.1 GCA_030604795.1 Dehalococcoidia bacterium
CATCAACATAGATATCAGCGAGCTTGGCCAAAGGTTGGGCAAAGGACGGGTCGTTTGCCTCCTCCTCGGCGTGAAAGCGAATGTTCTCGAGGAACAGAATCTGCCCATTCTTAAGGTCGTCCGCAGCCTCTTGCACCTGGTTGCCGATACTGTCGGAGACGATTGAGACTGGCAGGTCGCTAAGCTGTGACAGCCGTTGTGCCACAGGCCCCATCCGCAATTCCTCAACGACCTTACCGTCTGGCCGCCCTAGATGAGAGCACAAAATGACCTTGGCCCTATGGTCAACCAAATATCTGATAGTGGGTAGGGCGGCTCGAATTCGGCTGTCGTCGGTGATTGTACCGGTCCTCATATCCAGAGGTACATTGAAATCAACTCGAACCAAAACCGTCTTCCCCTCAACTTCAATGTCTCGGACAGTCTTCTTGGCCACCTTAGCTTTTCCGTCCAATTCCTTCCAGCTTGTTTATTATCTCCGTGACGTCCTTTACTGCTCCTGGAGCTGTTTCAAAGACGTTCTTCCCTAACCGGTCGGCTTCGGCAATCTCTGGATGATAGTTGATGAACCCCAACATTTGAAAATCAGGAAGGTTATCGATGATGAACTGGCGGTCACTGTCGTCTCGTGTCTTTGAGCCAACTATGTAGCATTTGTCGATTCCTAGGTCTTTGGCCAGACTTCGAATGGACCGAGCGGTCTGGAAGCTTCGCTGACCTGGCTCGACGACTATAATGAAAGCATCTACCGCTTTGGCCGTGCCTCGGCCCAGGTTCTCCACACCAGCGTCCATGTCCATTATGACGACTTCAGACCTGCTTAGTACTAGGTGGCTAAGCAGACTCCTGAGCAGAGCTCCTTCCGGGCACAGGCACCCGCCGCCCCCCTTCTTGACCGTACCCAGCACCAAAAGCCGTATGCCATCTTTCTTGATGGAGAATCGCTCGGGGATGTCGTCAACCTTTGGGTTGACTTTGAAGAAAGCGCCGATGCTGCCCGCTTTGACCCCGGTGCGTTCCTGTACGAGGTCTTTGAGCTCGGCAATCGGAACCACGCGCTGAGCTTCATGGGAACTGATGCCCAAAGCTGTAGCCAGATTAGCGTCAGGGTTGGCATCAACGGCAATTACTTCGTTGCCTTGGCTAGCATACACCCAGGCCAGAAGGCTTGCAGTCGTGGTTTTCCCAACGCCACCCTTGCCAGTGACAGCTAACTTCATGTCCTCTTGCAGAAAGCCGAAAAAGGGGGATTCTCCTTCAGTTGCCCTCGGGCCTAGGGTTGTCGTTTTCTTGGCTAAGTTAGGGGGAGTATATCGGATGCTGTGAGCAAAATCAAGGCACCTGTCCTGTCAAGGGAGTTCTCAAGTTGATGAAAGCAATGCTATAATAGGCTGATGCGCATTGCTATTATTGGGTTGGGGCTTATCGGCGGTTCGATAGGCTTGGCCCTGAAACAGGCCAAGTGGCGGGAGGCAGAAGTAATCGGTTATGTCCGGCGCCCCGAAGCCCGCTCCATGGCCCTCAGGTCGGGTGCTGTCGATAGGGTTGAGTCGACCCTAGAAGAAACAGTCAAAAGTGCTGAACTTGTCATTATCGCCACTCCTGTCTTATCCATAGAGGGTGTCCTTTCGCAGATAGCGGGTGACCTGGCTCCTGACTCTGTTGTCACCGATACTGCCAGCACCAAGCTGCAGGTTATGCGCTGGGTGGAGCAATTGGTGCCACCAGGAATAAACTTCGTTGGCGGACATCCCATGGCAGGCAAAGAGACATCTGGCATCCAGTCTGCCACGGCTGACTTGTTCTACAAGTGCACTTACTGTCTGACACCAGCGTTAAGCGCCAAACCAGCAGCAGCAGAGACCGTGGTGGATATGGTCAGGCAGCTAGGGGCTGTTCCGCTGACCATCGGTGCTGAGGAACACGACAATCTGGTGGCCGGCATCAGCCATCTTCCCTTGCTGTTGTCGGCAGCCCTGGTCTCAGCAACCACTCGGAATCCCCGTTGGGAGAAAATGTCACAGCTGGCGGCCAGTGGTTATCGAGATGTCACCCGTCTGGCTTCAGGCAATCCAGAAGTGAACGCACATATCTGCCTCAGCAATCAAGCTGCAATCATTTCTTGGATTGATGAATTCAGCAAAGAACTCCGAAGATTACGCGGGTTGATAGCCGACGGCAACGATGAGATAGAGACAGCCCTGGCCATGGCTGGCGAGGCGAGGCGAAAATGGTTGGAAAGAAGCTGCTGAAGAGAGTCACATCGCCCAGGCAGCTAACGGGGGAAGTTGCTGCGCCTGGTGATAAGTCTATCTCTCATCGGGCTATCATCCTGAGCAGTTTGGCACTAGGCAGGAGTAGAATCGCCAATCTGTCGCCGGGAAGGGATTGTCTGTCAACCATACGTTGTCTGAAGAAGCTGGGCGTAGGATTCGCCAGTGAAGTGGATGAGACGTCAGTCCTGCTCATTCAGGGAGTTGGGAACAATGGTCTCGTGGAGGCGCAAGACGTTCTCAATGCTGGAAATAGTGCTACTACTATGCGCCTTCTAGCTGGTGTGCTCGCCACCCAGCCTTTTCTTTCTATCCTTACTGGTGATGGGTCTCTTCGTTCTCGTCCTATGAAACGGTTGATCGAGCCACTACGGCTGATGGGAGCCGAAATCCATGGGCGGGATGACGATTCCTTTGCTCCGCTGGTCATCAAGGGCGGACGAGTCCACGGCATGACATACTCGTTACCCGTGCCCAGCGCTCAGCTGAAATCAGCAGTCTTGTTGGCTGGCCTCTTTGCCGAGGGGAACACTATCGTCGAGCAACCTCAACCGTGTCGCGACCACACTGAGCGATTGCTCAGGCAAATGGGTGCCGAAGTTGAAAGTGCCAATACTCATATTTTCCTAGCTCCTTTGACTGCTCCCCTCGCTGCGGTTGACCTCTGTATACCCGGTGACATCAGTTCGGCAGCTTGCTGGCTGGTAGGCGGAGCTATCCACCCTAATGCCCGGATCAGAATAACGAACTGTGGCATCAATCCGACGCGAACCGGGATTATAGACGCACTTGTGGATATGGGCGCTAAACTTGAAGTGAAAAACCAACGCTTAGACAGCAATGAGGCGGTCGCCGACCTTTGCATAGAATCCAGCCAACTTAGAGCTATTGAAATCGGCGGAGAGATGGTCCCCCGCCTAATTGATGAAATACCATTGTTGGCTGTGGCTGCCTGCGTGGCCAAAGGCAATACTGTGATCAGAGGCGCCGGCGAGTTGCGAATCAAGGAATCTGATAGAATAGCGGCTACGGTACGAGAGCTCCGCCGGCTTGGTGCCAGGGTCGAAGAATTGCCTGATGGCATGGTCATTTACGGGGGCAAGTTCTTGTTGGGCACCGAGGTCAGGACTCACTCTGACCATCGACTGGCAATGACTCTGGCGATAGCCGGCCTGGTAGCTAAGGGCGACACTACGATTCACAACGCCCAGGTGGCAGAGATATCATACCCAGCTTTCTGGACAGAGCTGGAAAGACTTGCTCGATATTGAGCTCAAGACTTGAAGGAGGTAGCCATGACCACGGAGCCGGTACACATAGGTTTCGACAATATCATTGCCATGAACAGAGTAATCGTTATGCTATCGCCGAGACAGCAACCGACTAAACGTCTCATCCAGGAAGCTCGGGACAGAGGGATGCTTATCGATGCTACCCACGCCAGAAAAGCTAGAGCTGTTATGGTGCTCGACAGCGGGCACATAGTATTAGCGGCAATCTCGCCGGAAGCTATTGCTGGAAGACTAGTGGTCAGCCGAGGAGAAGCTGGTTTCAAATCAGGGATAGATGAGGAAGAGAAGTGAGCAATGACAGGTCAAGTTGCCCTTCGCCTGTGTCTCCTTTGCTCATCGTTATCTCCGGGCCCTCTGGCGTGGGCAAAGATGCTACGCTTGCCAGAATGAAGGAGGCAGGCTTATCCTTTCACTACGTTGTAACCGCTACCACTCGCCCAAGACGGCCAGGGGAAAGAGACGGTGTAGACTACCATTTCCTTTCTCAGGACGAATTCGATCGAAGGAAAAGCGAGAGGCAGTTCTTGGAATGGGCAAGGGTTTATGATAATTACTACGGCGTGCCTAAAGGAGAGGTAATGGAAGCCCTGATAAGCGGGCAGGACGTAATTGTGAAAGTAGATGTCCAGGGTGCGAATACCATCAAAGGGATTCTGCCTGAAGCCCTTCTTATCTTCCTGATGCCCCCTTCTACCGAGGAGTTAGTTAACCGTCTGAAACAACGGCACGGTCAGCTTGTGGCTGGGCTGAACTCGCGACTGGATAAAGCGCAGGAAGAAATAGAAACCTTGCCCCTCTTCGATTACGTTGTAACAAGCTACAAGGATAGGCTGGACCGGACTATTGCTGAGATAAACGCCATACTCACTGCCGAGAAATGCCGTGTCCGACCAAGACTGATAAGGTTGTGAGTAGGGGTTACCATGTCGCAGCTATCCTGCCCCGCAGATGATGAAAATGAGCTACTGCATGTCGTCTCGCTCATTGACAAGGTAGAC
>JAUVVE010000070.1 GCA_030604795.1 Dehalococcoidia bacterium
CCAAGACTTCAGGCTCGGGAGTGAGGTTGCCCGAAGGATTGTTAGGCGAAGCAATGAAGATGACTTTTGTTCGCTTATCGACAGCTTGTTTTATGGCGGCAACATCGATGGTGAAATTTGGCTTACGAGGGATGTTGATTGTGTTACCGCCACAGACATCGGTGGAAAAGGGATACATCCCAAACGTCGGTGGACAGTTAATCACCTTGTCTCCCGGCTCAACGAATAGACGCAGGATGAGGTCGATGAGCTCATCGCTGCCGCTGCCAGCCATGATGTGCTCCGGACTTGAACCCGCGTATGCTGCCAGTGCTTTCCTTAATTCTCGCTGCTCTGGGTCGGGATAAAGGTGGTAGTAAGGATAATCGGCCAGAGCCCGTTTCACCCTAGCCGAGCAACCATACGGATTCTCGTTGCCATCGAGTTTGACGACCTTTTCCGCAGGAATGTCGATGCGCTGGCTCAATACATCACTTGGCTCAATAGGGGTATAGGCCTTCATAGCTTTGGGCTCAGGCCTCATTAACCGTTCGATGTTCTCAGGTGTGGTCACGTGTTCTTCCCCTCTGTTGTCTGCAGCCTGATCCTGATTGCGTGGGCATGCCCCTTGAGCCCTTCAGCCTCGGCTATAGTTATGGCTGCCTGTCCCAGGTCTCTTGCATCCTGCTCATTTAGGGCGACGATATTGGCGGTCTTGAGGAAATCCTCAACGCTGAGGGGGGAACTGAAACGGGCGCTGCCTCCCGTGGGTAGAACGTGACTTGGCCCGGCAACATAATCGCCCAGGGCTACCGGGGAGCTGCCGCCAACGAAGATACAGCCAGCATTACGGATTCTCTCGACATAGGCGGTGGCATTGCGGAGCATTAGCGACACGTGCTCCGGGGCATAGAGGTTCACTAACTCTATAGCGTCATCTGGACTGTCAACCGTCACTATCATACCCCTGGAACTCATGGCTTCTGCGGCAACAGTCCGTCGCTCCAGCCTTCCCAGCTGGAGCTTGATCTCATTATCCACGTTGTCGGCCAACTTGGAGGAGGTGGTAATCAGAATCGCCGAAGCCAGAGGGTCGTGTTCGGCTTGGGCTATAAGGTCGGCAGCACAGAACGAGGCGTCAGCAGTGTCATCGGCTACAACTATGACCTCGCTGGGTCCCGGAAGGCTCTCGATGTCCACTATTCCGTAGACCATTCTCTTGGCCGTAACTACAAACACATTGCCTGGACCACAAATCTTGTCGACTTTCGGCACGGTTTCAGTGCCGAAGGCCAAGGCAGCAATGGCTTGGGCGCCGCCTATTTTGAAAAGGCGATCTACCTTGGCGATATCAGCCGCTACAAGTGTTGGTGCCCAGATTGTGCCATCTTGCTGAGGCGGAGTAGCCACGATAATTTCTTTGACTCCGGCTACTCGGGCTGGAATGGCTGTCATTAGAAGTGATGAGGGGTAAGCAGCAGTTCCCCCAGGCACATAAATGCCGACCCTTTGTAGTGGGCTGACCTGTCGCCCCAAGCCGTGGCTGAGAAAGCTAGATTCAAGTCGTTGTTTGCACACGGAATGAAACTTGTCTATCCTGTTCGCAGCCAACTCAAGTGCCGAGGCCAGCTTCTCATCTACCTTCCCATAAGCCGCTGCAATCTCGCGCCGCGTTACAGAGAGCGAGCTTAGCCTGACTCTGTCCAGCTTCTCGGTGTAGCTGAGAAGTGCTCTGTCGCCATTGGCGCGCACGTCCGCAATGATGCGTCCAACTATTTGGTCTACCGAGAGGTCGTCTTTTCTCGTCTTGTCTTCCAGCCAGGGTGATGGTAAAGACGATGCGGACGGGCCCTCTCTGGTCAACAACGGTTTTGCCTGACGAAAACCTTTAATTCTCTTCATTGTTATTACCCTCGGCCGCTTGGCGGAACATTCTGACCAGGGAGGCTATTCTCTTTCTCTTGGTGGAAGCGCCTAGTCTGTTCTTATTGCCGATAAGGCGAGCGGTAGATTCAAACAGAGTGTCCACGATTTTGAGATTGTGCTTGGCTAGAGTCCTGCCGGTCTGGGTGTTATCAATGAGTAGGTCAGCGTCTTCTGGCAACAAGGCCTCAGTTGCTCCCCAAGTCGGAATCAGTCTGTACCGACCAACATGGTTGTCGTGAAGGTACTTGTCGGCGATGTTGACATACTCCGTGGCCACCCTGAGCGGTGACGACCTGTCGGCGTGCATTAGGCCCCTGAAACCATCGATATCGGCCACAGGCAGATCCCGACTAACAACTGCCACTACTCTTACTTCACCGAAGCCAAGGTCGGCAAGTTCTGTGACCGGGCTTGTGGGGAAGCGGTAAAGGTGGTCCAGGAGCCAATCTTTGCCAGTTATGGCCAGGTCGAAGTTCCCGTTGGCTACCTGGAGTGGCATGTCTTGAGGTCTGATTACCTTGATATTGACCCAGTCGAGATTAAGGGCCGGCCGCCGATTGAGTCTACCACCTGAATAGCCCTGCACCTGTAACCCCGCCTTATTGAGGAAGTCCGCAGCCGGTACCTGCTGGTGACCGTCAGGTATGGCCAGCCAGACTTTTTCTTTGCCGAAGTCGGGATAGAACCTCTTGATGCTCCTGGCTGGTTTTGGCTCAAGTTGCAGCCAAGGTTTGACCGCCATGCCAATACTGCGGCTAAGCTGCCCTATAATTCGGCCAACATCCTTGGTTTGCCAGCTTTCTTGATTGGCGATAAGAAAAGCACTGCCACATAGCAAGGTTGTCAGTGAGACCAAGCGCTGAGCTCTCATATCGGATTCATCTCTTGCCCACAGCAGGACTAGGTCGGCATTCTCCGGTGGATAGACTTCTGTAGCTCCCCATACGGGAAAAATCCTAAACCGCCTGAGCCGGAGACTCAAAGCCGAGGTCTCCGCCAGACCGGGATACTCCGTCACTATACGCCAGCTACCGTGTCTGGCTGGCAATTCCTCAAGGCTGGATATAGCTCCATGCTGACTGGTTGCAAGATATAGCTTGCCTTTGTTATATTCCAAGTCAAGTACTTTGACCAGTGCGCTCGCCGGGTATTTAGCCAGGAGTTCTTCGATCCAGTCCAGGCCACAGATGCCCAAATCATAATTACCTACGGCCACCTGAATGGGGATATCCTTCTCCTGAAACATCTTGGCCGAGACGTGAGGAGTCCCTGCTGACCGGAGGCGATAAGTTCGGGTGGCTTCAGTGTACTCTTTGAATTCCAGTCCTGTGTCGCCCAACAAACAGGCAGTAGCTGGCAAAAGCCTTCCCTTGGGTAGAGCTAGCTTAACGCAATCTGGCTTACGTCCAGTTGGCAAGTTATGCTGAACCTCCTATTATGTTGATGACATTGCCCATTGCGGATGTCTCTCTCTTTTGGTTTTGGGCTTGGTCGACGACTACGAAGCGTGGTGGTTTCTCGCGAATAGTTACTACCCAGCGTGAGTTTGGCTGGCGACCACTGAAGTCGAGCTCAGTGACATAGCCGGATTCACGGAGTGATTGGGCCAACTGAAGACTGGCCTTCATAACGTCTGGTGTCGCAATCTCGCCCCTGACCAGGATTCTCTCGGCTGTCTTCTGGTAGGCCTTGGGCTGAACCAGATTCATGAGCGGGTCAATGTAGAGGGCAAAACCGCAGGCTGGCGTGCTCTTACCGCCTATAAGTGGGACAAGATTGTCATATCTGCCACCGCTGCCAATCTTGTCTCCCTTGACTGACAGCTGGAAACAAGGCCCGGTGTAATACTCGAAACCCCGGGTAGATGTAATGTCAATCTGGTAATCCTGGTCGAGAACGTCGAGAAGATTGGTGACTTCAGCAAAACTGTCAAGCTCAGACCGCAGGCCACGGGAAATCTGAGGAAGCGCCTTCAGATTCTCCAAGAAACCGCTTGATTTGCCTTTCAAGTCGAATATCAATGATAGCAGTCTGTTGGCATCGGAATTACCTGCTCGCCTCTGTGTCAGTACCTGCCAATTGCCATCTAGAATCTGAATCAGCAGCCTGGCCTCTTCAGTAGGACTCAGCTTGAGCTCTTTGAGCAACGCCTTTAGCATACCGGTGTGGGATAGCTTGATTTCGACCCCAGTGATATCCAGACTACGCAAGATGTCAACGGCGAGAGAGATCAATTCTACATCCGATGCCGGTTTGGCATTGCCTAGAAGCTCCACACCACACTGCCACCGCTCTCTGTTCTCCTTGCCTGTCTCCTCAAAAGCGAAGACGTTCGTCACATAGAAAAGCCTGACTATGTCTTCCTGCGCCAGATTCTCTATGTAGAGTCTGGCAATGGGGATGGTGCCGTCTGGTCTCAGCACTACCCTCTCTCCACTCCAACCGTCCCAATCAAGAAAGGAATACACCTTACTCAGCATATTTGGGGTAAGTGTCCCGGCGGCTGTGAATAGATGAAGATACTCTAGTGTTGGCGTTCTCACTTCCCGGTAACCCCAACTGCGGCAAGAACGTCGAAAGGCATCCTCTATGTGGCGAAAGCGTTCCATATCTTCGGGGAGCGAATCTCGAGCGCCTTTACATCTTTGATTTGTCATACTTCTCAGCCTTTGGCAGGTTGGCCTATTCTACACCAATCCATTTTCCCCTTCAATCTGAATTTGCTGTTGACTGTTGTCTCGATTATAATTAGGCGGAGGTTGGCAACTGATGTTTAGAGCTATGATCAGATTGGGCTATATGCTTCTTCTGGTTTGCCTGATAGCCGCGGCTTTCATTTCTAGTCGAGTTGGTGCCGACACATCCAGAATCGAAGTCTTGCAGGTTGAGGGCACCATTGTTCCTGTGGTGGCCGACTATATCGATCGCGGTATTGGTCAGGCTGAGTCTAATAATGCGGCTGCCTGCATTATTGAACTAAACACGCCTGGAGGGCTGCTGAGCTCAACAGAAAAGATAGTCCGGCGTATTCTGAACTCTGAAGTGCCAATTGTAGTCTACGTTTCGCCTAGTGGTGCTTGGGCGGCTTCGGCAGGGACTTTTATCACTATAGCTGCCCATATAGCAGTCATGGCTCCAGGAACCAGTATGGGCGCCGCTCATCCGGTAAGTATGGGTGAGGAAATGCCTGAGGAGGTGTCAAAGAAGATAACCGAGTACTCGAGCGCCTGGATCAGGAGCATCGCTGAGACACGGGGTCGTGACGCCAAGCAGGCTGAACTGGCAGTCATGGAAAGCAAATCGTTCACTGCTACCGAGGCGCTGGAGGCCAACCTTATTGATTTCCAGGCCAATGACCTGGAAAGCGTCATCAGCGAAATCAATGGTAGGAAAGTGACTTTGGCCAGTGGCGAGGAGGTCTTTGTCGATACTAGTGGTTACATGCTGACCAGGAACGAGATGAACGGCGTCGAGCGATTCTTGCATGTCATCA
>JAUVVE010000110.1 GCA_030604795.1 Dehalococcoidia bacterium
ATTGCTCCTAGGCTTCGGCTGCGCGCCCGCAACTGCCCCGGGCGATCTGGTCGATGACCTGGGCAGAGCAGTAGCCATCGAGGGAATACCTCAGAGAATCATATCTTTGGCCCCCAGCAACACTGAGATTCTATTTGCTCTCGGCCTCGGCGATAGGGTAGTAGGGGTTACCGAGTACTGCAACTTTCCGGAAGCGGCTACAACTAAGCCTGAGGTAGGCGGCTTCAGCACCGTTGACATAGAAAAGGTGGTATCCCTGGAGCCAGATTTGGTACTGGCGACGCGGATTCATGACAAGACCGCTATCCCGGCCCTGGAAGAACTCGGGCTGACGGTTCTTGCCCTGGCACCAACCTCCATAGACGGAGTGTTGAACAGCATCACCCTGGTGGGCGAAATCACCGGGCAACACAGGCAAGCTTCACAACTGGTCAGTGGTCTGAGGGCAAAGACTGAAAACATCGCTAGCAAAACCCGCAACCTCTCTCCGGACCAAAGGCCGAGGGTTCTCTATCTCATCTGGCACGACCCACTGATGACAGCTGGCACGGGGACACCGGCTGATGACCTAATCCAGAAGGCCGGTGGGCAAAACATCGCCTATGATATCTCAGGGCATAAAGCCATCGACCTGGAGACAGTCCTCCACAGAGACCCCGAGGTAATCATCGCCTCCGTCGGTATGGGGACAGGCGAAGACCTGCCCTGGCAGTATGTTAAGGCCGAGCCGAGACTGGAAAACACCCAAGCAGTGGTCGATAAGAGGGTATACAAAATCGATGGTGACATCGTACAACGTCCTGGCCCTCGCATAATTGATGCTCTGGAGCTGATGGCACAATTCATTCATCCAGAGGTTTTCCAAGGAATGGAATGAGCATCTGCCATACGCCTATCCAAGCGATGTCTCCTGTGGCTCTTGCCCAAGAGCCCAGACATAAGATGCCAAGGATTGCCGCCGAATGCCGCTAGAACTGCTCAAAGACGCAACTGCACCCAAGGCCGGTACCACTTATCCTCTACACTGGCGTGGTCGACTTTACGCCATAGTCGGTCTAGTTCTACTCCTTGGCGTAGTGGTGCTGGTGACCTCAGCCATAGGCAGCACTGATATCCCCTTATCTACACTTTGCCAGGTGCTGTTAGCGAAGTTACCTCTTATCGATGTGAAGCCCACCTGGGCAATCAGTGTGGAGACCATCTTCTTCGATATCCGTTTGCCCCGGCTGCTTCTGGCGGGACTGGTAGGTGCCGCGCTAGCTGTGGCCGGAGTGACATATCAGGGCCTTTTCCGTAATCCTTTGGCTGACCCATACCTTATTGGCGTCGCTCAGGGCGCAGCCTTGGGAGCTGTCGTCGGTTTCCTGCTGCCGACATCATGGCAAGCAGCCAGCGTCCCCTTATTGGCGTTCGCTGGAGCTCTTTTGGCGGTGATGGTCGTGTACTCCATAGCGAGAGTGGGCAAAACCCTGCCCATGACGACTCTTATCCTAGCCGGCGTAGCCCTGGGGGCCTTCCTGGCAGCAATCACCTCGTACTTAATGATTGCCTCAGGAGAGAAATTGCACGGCATAATTTTCTGGCTGCTGGGTACATTCTCGCTGACCAGTTGGTGGCAGGTGACGATGGTGATACCTTATGTCTTGGTTGGCACCATTATTATCTGGCTCCACGCCCGACCCTTGAACGTAATGCAGCTTGATGAAGAGCAGGCACAGCAACTGGGCATGAACGTGGAGCAAATCAAGCTCATTCTACTCGTTGCCGCAACCCTGATAACCGCAGCCGCAGTCTGCTTCTGCGGTATCATCGGCTTTGTAGGAATCATCATACCTCATGCCGTACGGCTTATCTGGGGCCCCGACCACCGCTTTCTGCTGCCGTTGTCCACGTTGGCCGGAGCCAGCTTCTTGATTCTGGCCGATACAGCGGCGCGAACTCTGCTAGCGCCTACTGAGATACCGGTAGGTGTAATCACCGCCTTTTTGGGAGCTCCTTTCTTCCTCTACCTGCTCCGACAAAAGAAGAGGGCTGTATTCTAGATGTTTAACTTGCGTTTGCATGAAGTCAGCTTAGGCTACGGCGAGCGAACAGTCTTACATGATATCAGCCTCGAGGCCAAGCCAGAGGAAATGTTGGGCATCATTGGCCCTAACGGCTCGGGCAAATCCACTTTGATTAGAGGCATAACGCGCCTGATTTCACCCAACTCCGGTCAGATTCTCCTCGACGGACACGATGTAGCTACTATGAGCCGGACTGATCTGGCCCGGCTGGTGGCAGTTGTGCCCCAGAATCCAGTCTTGCCCGGGCTGTTCACTGCCTTCGAGGTGGTGCTGATGGGACGGACACCACATCTGGGACTCCTCAGGCACGAAGGGGAGAAGGATCTGGCCATCGTCCGAAGGGCCATGGAAGCCACTCAAACGGTCGCCTTCACCGACCGCAGGATAGGCGAGCTTTCCGGCGGGGAAAGGCAGCGCTTGACTATCGCCCGGGCCCTGGCTCAGGAACCAAAGATACTACTTCTCGATGAGCCTACAGCACACCTCGATATAAACTATCAGATGGAGACTCTCGATCTGGCTCGTGAGCTATGCCGGGAACAAGGGTTGATAGTTGTCGCAACCTTACATGACCTTAACTTGGCAGCTCAGTACTGCGACCGGCTGGTTATGCTCAGCGATGGGAGAATCTACTGCCACGGAACTCCCGAGGCGGTGATCAACGCTCGAACCATCAAGGAAGTCTACGGGGCCGAAGTCTACGTCTTTCGGCATCCGGTTAATAATTTACCAGCTACCCTTATTGTGTCTGAGAAAGACAGAAATAAGCTGAGACAGAAGTCGGTGTGAGAGCCCATGGAAATTGTGTTTGTTCTGCTCATAGCCCTTGCGCTCGACCTCGCCTTGAGCGAGCCACCTAATTCCTGGCATCCCGTAGCCTGGCTGGGCAAGCTCATTGCCTTGGAGACCAAAGCGTCTCCTCACAAGGGCCGGCTCCGACAGCTAGCTTACGGTATCGGTATGGTCATGGTAACATTGGGGCTAGTTGTCACACCTGCCTATTTCTTGCTTGTTCATCTCCGGGAGATGAATTCACTAGTTTATCTCATCGCCGCCGGGCTTCTGGTCAAATTCACCTTTTCCCTGCGCGGGTTGAGGCAGGCGGTGGGTCAAGTTAAGAGGTTCTTAGCTGATAATAATCTGGCCCGGGCACGCGTCAGCTTAAGGTCTCTAGTCAGCCGTGACACCGCCCACCTCGACCGAAACCGGTTGATGTCAGCCACGGTGGAGTCGGCAGCCGAAAATGCCTGTGACAGCTTTGTAGCTCCTCTGTTTTACTTCTTGCTCCTCGGCGTGCCTGGAGCCATAGCCTACCGCGTAGTAAATACCTTCGATGCCATGATTGGATATCACGGGCAACAGGAATACCTGGGTAAGTTTGCCGCCCGACTGGATGACGTGGCCAATTTTCTCCCTGCCCGAATTACGGGTTTGATAATAGTTGTCGCCGCCTGGATATGTAGGAAGAATACGTCAGGAGCCTGGCACATTATGCTTCGCGACCATAAGAAAACGCCAAGCCCCAACGCGGGCTGGACAATGAGTGCCACCGCCGGTGCCCTGGGAGTGCAACTGGAGAAGCGGGGGCATTATAAACTAGGCAATAACGACCATCCCCTGTCACTGCATACCATAGACGCTTGCCTACAAATAGTGATGGTGGTAGCTGCCATCTGGAGCGTACTAGCTATCATAGCTGAGGTGATTTACTCCTTTGCAACCTAATCCTGCCATAGACAAACTTGTCCCATGTACTCACGGCGGCATCGATTATGCCGAGCTGGGTGAAATGGGAATCTCGCCGGAGACCATCCTCGACTTCAGCGTTAGCTGCAATCCGTTTGGGCCACCTCCTGGGATAACGGAAGTCCTGAGCAATACGCCCGTCGAACGCTA
>JAUVVE010000099.1 GCA_030604795.1 Dehalococcoidia bacterium
CTTGCAGAGTTGGCCACTGAGCGGCGCTTCCAAGTATTAGTCTGTTTTCGACTGCTTGTCGCCTCTTCTATACGGGCACTTAGACACGCCGCAGTGGTCGCAGCGGTTAAAGTGCTGCAAGGTCTTAATAACGCCCAATCCGGCACAAAACGAGACAGATTTCTTAGGTATCATCATGAACTGGTCGTTCAGGCGGACTCCTATATTCTCGGCAGGCATGAGACTGAAAAGCAACTGCTGGTCCGTCAAAGGCCACTCCCTGTAGCCGGGGTTGAGCGCTGGGCCTACTTGGATCTCTGAGTTCGAAGCCTTTTCACAGATAAAGCGGCGAACCTGGTCGGCCACGCTGGCCAGAGCTACTGAACCGGCAATGTCGAGGATTAGCGCTTCCGCATGGTCGCCCTTCTTCGAAAGTGCCATAACCCTTTCTTCCAGTGCTCCGCCAATAGTGCACAACGCCAGGGCTAGGGAGTGGCTGCCGCACCACCATTGAGCTATTCTTGGGCCCACGTGCAGCAGTAGGTCATCCTCGAGTCTTATTGTGCCCTCGTCGATTGCCAGGATCTGGACTTCGCGGTAGATCGCTTTGGGCGTGGCTAACTGCTGGGCTAGCTGGGCTTGTCTGGCCGTGATCTCGCGGATGCCAGCCTTGGGTTCACGGTGTCCTCTATAGCCCTGAATTCTGAGAACGGCGGCGGTGTCTACGTTTGCTTCCAGATGGTCGAGGAACTGTACAGTGGACGCCATGTTGGAAATCACTCAAAAGAACTTCACTTGCTGATTTACTTCGTTCCAGAATTCTAGCTGCCTAGCTCGTCAATACTTCGTTGATGTTATCACACTACGGTTGCGCTGGCAATCTCCCTCGTTGTAGACAGATTCGTGACACGTCCTATGAGATGAAAAGGCGGTATGATAGCTGCATTCCTCGCATTGGCATTTTGGTCATAGGTGTGGCAGTCACATTTTGTGATTCAGCGTCTTGCCTATTCAACAACATGTAGGGACAGGTCTAAAGACCTGTCCGAGGCTTGACCCTCACCCTAGCGCTCTCCCGTCATAAAGATACAAGAGGGAAGAAGCGGACAGACCTGAAGGTCTGTCCCTACTGCCTTGAAAAAGAGTTGCTACGGCACCAAGGTACTGGATGAGGGTGCGCCTCCTTGACACCTTTCGGCTGGCAGTGATAGACTCTCGTCGTCTGTGAGACGAGTTGGGGTCTTATATCATCCGAAGCTTGAGAAGGCTGAAGCTTTCAGCCGCAAGGTTGAGAAATTCTTGAGTGCCCGAGGTATTTCTGCCTGGCGGTGCTCGGCCTGGGAGGAGGAGCAGGCAAAGCCTCAGGTAGCTGGGTCTGACCTTGTCTTGAGCATTGGCGGGGATGGCACTATTCTGCGGGCAGCCCGAGCCGTTGTTCCACACTCAGTGCCCATTGTGGGCATAAACCTCGGGAACCTTGGGTTCATGACCGAACTGAAAGCTGCCGAGGCTTTAGATAAGCTACCTCGCTTGCTGGGTGGCGAGGGTTGGATTGAAGAAAGGGCGATGCTGGAAGCGGGAACGGCTTCTCAGGGAAAGGCCTTTCATGTTCTGAACGACGTAGTTGTGGGACGGCGGAGCTCGGCTCGGCTGGTTAACATCGAAACCAGAATCGGTGACGAAGTCTTGACCACGTATCGGGCTGATGGTGTTATAGTGGCTACGGCTACCGGCAGCACTGGTTACTCACTGGCGGCTGGTGGGCCTATCCTCTATCCCGAGGCTAGAGAAATCCTGCTCAAGCCTCTTTGTCCTCATCTTGCTGTGGACAAGGCTCTGGTGCTACCGCCAGAGGCTGTAGTTCAGCTAAAGGTGACCACCAGCCACGAAGCGATGCTCAGCCTTGATGGACAGGTTGAGTCACCGCTGCGTAGCGGGGAAGAAGTCCAGGTCAAGATTAGTCCTTACGTGGCCCGCTTTTTGAGAGTTCAGCCTAAGACTTATTTCTATAGCTCTCTGGGGCACAGACTTGAAGGCAGGATGACATGAAGGTGGACAAAGCCAGGATAGGTGATGCCCAGCGGATGCATGAGCTGGTGAATAGCTTTGCTGACAAGGGTGAGATGTTGCCCAGGGCATTGAGCGAGATGTATGAGAACCTGCGTGACTACTTCGTCGTCAGAGATACCGGTGACCAACTCGTTGCCTGTGGTGCCCTGCATATTAGCTGGGCGGATCTGGCGGAGGTCAGGGCCGTGGCCGTAAGTGAGGACAAGCAGGGCCAGGGATTGGGCTCACTGGTTGTTGAGGCCTGTCTCAATGAAGCTAGAGAGTTGGGGATACCTACAGTCTTTTGCCTGACCTACAAGCCGGGCTTTTTCGAGAAGCATGGTTTTTGCCTGGTTGACAAGATGGAATTGCCGCGCAAGGTGTGGTCCGAGTGCTATGCCTGTCCTAAGTTTCCCGACTGTGATGAGGTGGCTCTTATCTTCCGATTTGAATCAAGCAAGGAGCCGGGCGTGGGGCATTGAATATGACAGATCCTAAGCGCCGTACCCCAGAGATACGGATTTGTTGAAGTCTGGATTCTGGGATTTGAGCCTGTTTGGGATTTGGATATTCGAGTTTTAGATTTGACGCACGTCTGCTCAGGCACAGCGGCTTATGTAGAGAGGAAGGGCGTCACTGATGGAGAAAACCTTATCAAGCCAACAGGTTTATGATGGTCGGGCGGTGAGACTGCGAGTTGACGTCGTAGCGAAGTCGAGCGGCAAGACGACGACGCGGGAAATCGTTGAGCACAGTGATTGTGTGGCGGTGGTAGTTTTGGATTCTAAGGATAGAGTTATTCTGGTTCGCCAGTTCCGTAAAGCTGTGGGCAAGACTCTCCTGGAGATTCCGGCTGGTGGCATTGACCCCGGTGAACAGCCGATTGCCTGTGTTCGCCGTGAATTGCAGGAGGAAATAGGTTATTTGCCAAACAAGATTGATAGGTTGGGGGGTTTCTATGCAGCCCCTGGATATTGCACTGAGTATCTGCATTTGTATCTGGCTACACATCTTATGCCAAGGCGGCTTGAGGCTGAAGACACCGAGGACATCGAGGTTGTTCGAGTACCTTTATCTCGGATACCTGAGCTTATCGCCTCGGGGGAAATCTGCGATGCCAAGAGCATAGCCGGGCTGTTAAGGGTTATCTCCCTTGGACTAAAGGGCAGTTAGAGGCCCAGTTGTACTGAGGTCTTTGAGCAAAGGCCCATCTGGCGTTTTGACGGCTTAACCCCGTCACCGTGAGCCTCGTTAACGTCATTCTGAGCGTGCAGAAGATTCTCACCGGGTTTACGGCAGACTCCGTAAGAAACTAAGAGAAATCCAGCTCGTTCTCCGTTGCACAGTTCCCCCTGGGTGAGAGATTCTTCGGTCGCTGTCCCTTCGCCACGGCTCAGGGCTTTGGCGCACCCCACAGAATGACACGAAGCGAAGGGTGCAGGGTGATAGAATAAACAGGCTCTTACGCTTTGACTTGGTACTTGGCCTTTCCTTGTTCGTATAAGTCGCCGCCGTAGATGTCATTGATGACAGTGGCCGGGAAGTCTTCCACCTCCAGGCGGCGGATCGCCTCTGCACCTATGTCCTCGTAGGCTATTACCTCTGCCTTCTTGATGCTTTTGGAAATCAGGGCCCCGGCACCGCCTATGGCAGCGAAATACACTGCTTTGTATTCCTTCATGGCATCTTTGACTGCTTGTGACCGGTTACCCTTTCCGATCATGCCTTTCAGGCCAGCAGCCATAAGGCGGGGAGCATAGCTATCCATCCGCCCGCTGGTGGTTGGTCCGGCCGAGCCGATGGCTTGCCCTGGTCTGGCTGGAGATGGCCCCATGTAATAGACAACCTGGTTGGCGAGATCAAGAGGTAGCTTTTCACCCTTATCTAAGGCTTCAATCAAGCGTTTGTGGGCAGCATCTCGTGCGGTATAGATGACGCCGGTAATGAAAACCTGGTCACCGGCTTTCAAGCTCTTGACGGTTTCCTCACCGAGCGGAGATCTTATGTTCAGCGTTGCCATCGTTATTCCTCCTTCGCAGCAGTTCATTTAGGCTTGTTTCACGGTGAACTCAGGGAAAGGAACTTTGGGCTTGGTTTCAGTGGGAGGTGGGACTACCGGAGCGGGCTGCGGCTTCTTCCTGAGTCCAATGGCCTGAGATACCAGTCGCCTTTTCAGCAACTGAATAGCCAGGGCTGGGTCTAGTCCCTTGGGGCAAGCTTCTGAGCAGGCGCCGGCAAGGTGACAATGCCATATTCCATGGTCAGTGTCTACCACAGGGAACCTTTCCTGTTCACCTTCATCCCGGTTGTCAGCACAGTAGCGGTAACAC
>JAUVVE010000052.1 GCA_030604795.1 Dehalococcoidia bacterium
ATCCCGAGCTGCCACCTCTGACTTGGTGACCATTGGCACGACAGTCTCCTCCAGCCCGGCTCTCTGTATTGTAGCGCGAAAGTACGGGAAGCTATCGATCAACCCAGTTTCACTGTTTAGCAGGTCGGAATCGAAGTATGGCTGACCTGGTTGTTGCTCTTCGGAGCCTAGATGGTGGTCAATGGTAAAGAGTGTTCTCCCCTTCGTCTTGCATGCCGTACCTAAATAGACTGTGGATTTCCCGCAGAAGCTCCCGATCTCCAGACAAGGGCCAAGTGAACATGCTTCTAGGGCCAGTTCGAATAACCTCAGTCCCTCCTCCTCCGCCAGAAATCCTTTGACTTCCGAAACAAATGCCGGTATTACGCTATCAATTCCCATTCAGTTCTGTTATCTGGCCAATCTGGCCATCCCAGAGATAGAATGCTATTCTCGTTGGGATGGTTTGACGCATCCTGACGGAATCTCTCTCCGTTAATCCATCTTTCCAAGCAGTTCCACTCCCCACCACCACCAATTTCAGCCAAAGCGCGACTACCCATCCTTTCTGACCAGCTCGTCAAGACGTAGCGCTATCTTGTGCCATGGTAGGTGCTTCATTCTTAGGCTTACATCTCAGTATGACAACATCGCCGAGAGAAGGAACAAGGCGCGCTATTCTGTCCAACGTATTCAGAATGGCGAGGGAGATGCCTCGAGGACACTTACCTAGGAATGAACCCCACCAGGGAATGCCGAAAAGCAGCGACGTGCCGGTGGTTTGCTCCACCTCGAGGTAGTTGCTAGCCATACGTTTCAAAAGAGCATAGTCGAATCTGTACGTGTGGTCGCTGGGTGGTTCCCACGGCATCCTCACCCCACCATCCTTGAAGCCGACCAGTCTCATGAGCCACCATATTCCCCTTCCCAGCTTGAAGCCAAGGCTCCCGAAATTGGCTATGGATATTATGACCTTTCCTTCAGGCTTAAGCGCCATGGCCATTTGCTGCATCACCATCGCCGGATCAACGAAATGGTCTAAAGCCCCCTTACATACGACTTTGTCCAAAGACTGCGGCCTGAATGGCAGGTGCTCGCCCACCCCCCAGATAACGGCCATATCTGCTCTGTTTTCGGCAATATGGTTCTTGGCATGCGCTATCATTGCATTTGAAGGTTCCAGCCCGATAACCGTCGCCCCCTTCATAGCCAGCAACACGCCATCAGTAGCCCTCCCGCATCCAATATCCAGTATCTTTTCTCCCCGTCTTGGATTCACCTTCTGGTGAGTGGCTTCAATCATTCTCCTAAACAAGAACTCGACTTCCGGATTGACCACCTCCGGCACTACGTGTCCGTCATCCCACTCCAAATCAACCTTGCCTTTCATTTCTTCCACAGTCGATGACTCATTCATACGACCCTTGTCGCCTAAGCTTGAGGAACCAGATTGCAGACTATTCAAAGAACTGGAACAGCACCTGGTACAGTGAGGCCCAGCATCCTCCGAGCTATACGTCTAGCTAGGCGCGCATGCCTACCTGGCTCCCAGATGTTGAGTTTTGTCATGGGCAGCGATAACAGCCTGAAGCAGCAGAGAGCGCAACCCGCCTGCCTCCAACTGTAATAGCCCCTCGGTGGTAGTCCCTCCCGGAGACGTGACCAAGTTCTTCAGCGCGGCCGGGTGTTTACCCGTCTCCTTGACAGCCCGGGCGGAGCCTAGCATCGTCTCTATCACCAGCTTTTCAGCCATATCACGTGGAAGCCCGATATGCACACCAGCATCGGTGAGCGCCTCGATGACAAGGAGAACGTAAGCCGGACCGCTACCACTCAAGGCTGTCGCCATGTCTATATACTTCTCACTGCTGACATAGATTTCCTGGCCGAAAGCAGCCAGAATGGCTTGCGCCATCTCTCTCTGCTTTTGACTCACCTCAGCAGTGGCTGTCCACACCGTCATGCCTGCGCCGATTTGTGCCGGCATATTTGGCATCGCCCGGACCAGGCAGGAGTGGTCCAGCCCCCCGCGTATATTGTCCAGAGTAGCGCCAGCCACTATAGACAGCACCAGTTGCTGAGGCGAAAGCCCCTTCACCTCACCTAATACCTTGCCCAAGTCCTGCGGCTTCACCGCCAAGACAAGCGCCTCAGCGCCATCCCCTGCCTCACGGTTGTCAGCTATGGCCTTCACACCGTACGTCTTATTCAGCGTATCACGCCGCGGTTGGCTCACATCGCTGACGGTGATATCAGCAGCCGCCGCTACTCCTTTGCCTATCAAGCTCTTAATCATGGCTTCCCCCATCACCCCACCGCCGATGAAACCTATTCGCATTACTGCCTCCTATCGCCGAAAATGGCTCGACCTATCCTGAGCATGGTCGCCCCTTCCTCAACTGCTACCTCAAAATCATCGGTCATCCCCATGGACAAGTGCTCCAGCCCCAAGGAATCTCGCAACTCCCGCAACTTCCGGAACACAGGACGGACGTCCTCAGGGTCGGCCGTCAGCGGGGCAATAGTCATCAACCCCATCACTTCAAGGTTAGCCAGCTGTCTCACCTCATCAACCGCCCCGGCAACATCATCTACGGCAAAACCGCTCTTCGACGCTTCGCCAGAGACATTGACCTGCAGAAGAACGGCCAAGATCTTCTGCGCCCGCTGGCTCAAGGCCCCAGCCAGGCTTATGGAATCAACGCTGTGGATTATGTCAAATAGTTCCACGGCGGCTTTGGCCTTGTTGCTCTGAAGATGCCCGACCATATGCCAGGTAGCATCAGCCCTGAGGTCTGAAAGCTGCCCTACCTTCTCCTTCGCCTCCTGAACACGATTCTCGCCGAAATGCCTTATGCCACAATCGAAAGCACCCCTTATCGCCGAAGCAGCAAATCCCTTGGCAATTGCCACCACTATTATCTCATCAGGCGACCTGCCGCTTCGCTCACAAGCCTGAGCAATACGCCTCCGCACTTCTCGAACGTTTGCCTCCGTGTCCACCGGCTTCTATTCTAGCATAGCTGAGAACAGCTTTTCGATGCCACATTCTTTAATTGCAACTGGATCTCTTGTAGCGGCCCATCGACCGCACGTACGGCGGGCGGCCTCAATATAACTGCCACCCGGTCATCAGAGTGGCTTAGGGCGCAGAGGCCGAGGCATCAAGCCAGATTACGCTCCGTGGTCCGAAGCACCTCAGTAACATCAACACTAGACAAACTTCAAAAATGGAATGATCCTTGGTACTCTTTCCCTATACCTGAGATACTCATCTCCATATTCCTCAATTAGTTTCTCTTCCTCCAGAAACGTCAGCAGATAAGCAATAATGAACCAGACTACTACCAAGACTGTGCCAATTACGGATCCAAGAATCAAGGCTAGCCCAAGTGGCCAAAAAGCATCGCAAAACATTATCGGATGGCGCACCACAGAATACAGACCTGTTGTTCGTAGCGTCTCTCCCCTCTGCGGTCGTGTAGCGGGCTTTATGGAAAAAGCCGCTGAGCCAAAGGCCAGAGCTAGTATCAATATGATGACGCCGACTGTCGGCACTAGAACACCCTCTCCAAATCTTGGCTGATTCACGAAATCCAGTGGCAGAATGATTCGGGGAATTTCGGCAAGCGCAATACAAAATGCGCCAAACAAGGTACTCCTGCCGAAGGTCCTGCTACCCACAACGAGTAAGCCCAAGAACCAACCTATCATTGCCAAGAACGCCCAAAAGAACGGGTTACTCCAAAACTGCACTGCCATGCCTCCCTGTGCTCAAAGCGTTCTACGGTTTAGCGAATCTCACAGTGTACTGCCAGAGGCTTCCCAGCGCCTCGTCTATATCAAAGCCTGCTTCTCTACCTAGCCTGATGGTCGTAGATTTCCAGGGGTAGTCAGGGTCAACCAGCCATTCGGTTACGGCAAGAACTCCACCCGGCTTGAGCACTCTTCTAACCTGTTGTAGAGCTTTGCTCCGGTCGGGTATTTCCTGGAGAACGGTTACCATATATACCAAGTCGAGAGAGCCGTCATCAAACGGCAAATCATAGGCACTGCTGTTGACGAGTTCGATATTCTTGATATCTTCGTTTTCGGGTTTGGCTAGCTTGTGCTCCAATTGCTGCAGCATCTCTGGCTGAATATCAAGAGCATACACTTTTCCCTCTTCCCCAACGGCCCTGGCAACGAAAGTAGTATAGGCTCCACTGCCACACCCAACTTCCAAAACGCGCATGCCATTTTCTATCCCGCTGCGCTGTATTATCTTGTCAGGCGGTTGGAGCCTTCTTCTGAGGTCGCTGTCCAAGCCACGACCGATGAAGGCCGGTGCCGGAAAATGAACTAGCTTCCTGACTATTCTCGCGACAACCTGGTGCAACAGAAGAATGCCGACAATTACTATTAATGCAACTTCTATCACAACCACGTTATCTGCTCCAACTGCATTTCTGAACTAGTTGAATTGCGCCCAACGTCTCTCAACCACCAACGCACCTATCATTGTCCCAGTTTGTATCCACTTCTTTCCCACGCCTCTTTCATGACTGCATTCTTCGCCAGGTATTCGTCAACCATGGGCTTCGCAACACGGTTCAGAGGGCAGGAGAAGTTCACACACTTGGAGCAGAAATAGTACCTCAGGATGTACAAGAACTGAAGCCCGGCCATGAGTGTGGCAACCGTGACTCCAATCATTCCCAGGAGAGCATATAACCCAAACCCGGCGTAGTCAATGGCCATAACCCAGATTCCATAGGCCTCTATCAGCACTGGGAAGAGCACGACAAATGAGAAGAACAGAAGCAGGATTGTCTTCTCGAGCTTGTTCATTGGCTCAGGCCTATATCGCCACCACTTGGGCGAACCGGTAAGCGCCGAACAACGGAGAGTCTTACCATCTTCGGCCCAATACGGACAGTGTGAGCAGAGGATACGTGTTTCAATACCCAATCCCCAAAGGGCAATACAGCCAGCGGCATACACTATGAGCGGCCACCAGGTCTCAGCAAGGAGCCCTATCAAGATAAGTCCAAAGAGCGCCATAACCAGCGAAGGCACCTGGTTCAGCACAAAAAACGTGAAGTCTCTGGGATTTAACCTGCAATTCAGCTTCCCCTGAAGGCCACAAGCCACACAACCTGATTCTTCATTCCACGTACAGATATTGTGCGGATTCTGCGTGCTCATGATTTCCCAACCTCCCCTCATTCTGTCAATGGCGAGCCGGCATCTCCGGCTTCCGGCCAGTACCGAATCAGTGGCGCAGACTAGGCGGGCCGCGATGGCGGCACATTCGGCGGTATTGCTGGCTCTGCTTTCTGTTGAAATTGTATTGATATGACTTCCGAGCCTGCCTCAAATAGCTCGGACTTGATTTCGTGAACCAGGCCCCAGGCTTTGGCTTCCTCTGAATTCAACGTAGTCCTCTCCAGCATGGCGTCTGTCACATCCTGAACAGCCCTGCCGGTGTTTGCAGCTATGACCTTGGCAATGTTGTCGATGTCGATCCGCAGCGCCTTCAGTCTCTCTTCAAGTTGTTTCTCTTCCAAACGCTCATTCTGGAAACCAGCACTTACACCGTGAAGTAAGAACCGTGCCTGAGGAACAGATAGCCGCTTGCTGCCCCCGCAGAACAGGACAACGCCGATTGAATCGACACTTCCGAAATTATGTGTGGTTACGGCCACAGGTAACCCCCTCAGGTAGTTGTAGGCCGATAGCCCGTGAAAGACCGAGCCGCCGGGAGACGAAATCAGGATGATGAATTCAGTGACACCCTGTTTCATCTTCTGGTCAATCGCGTCCATCAGGGCATTAATCGTGACATCGATAACAGGAGCAAAGAACTTGATAACTACGGATTTCGTTGCCATGCTGCAACCCCCTTCTGCCAGTTGTGGCGCCTGGTGTTCCTCGATCGTGCTAGACTACCGAAAGCAATCTGCACGAACTGAAAGATCATTCTGTGCTCAATTCCCTTCCTGGCTGCGCTCGCCATGTGCCTCACCACACCAGGGTTTCAGCCTGGGGATCCAACAGGGAACATTCCTTCTGTACCGAGTATACCCCGTGCCGAACCTTTTGACTAGGCCTGGTTCTTCTGAGAAGCGGAAATAGGCGACATTTGCTATAACGAACAGTGTGAACCAGCCGAATATGACTGGAGAACCAAAGGCTATCGACTCACCAAGTATGACCAGTATGACTCCGCTTATCATCGGATTGCGAACATAGCGGTACGGGCCTGCCACGACAAGCTTCTGCGGTGGTGCCCACGGGGCAAGCGTTCCCCTTCCAACGGTGGCAAAGAGCCTTATGGTAGATATCAGTAAGTACAGCCCACCCACGATAATCACAAGTCCAACAACAGTCACCAAGATGTCCAGAGAAGGAGTCAGTCCCCAGCCAA
>JAUVVE010000053.1 GCA_030604795.1 Dehalococcoidia bacterium
GCGCTCCGCTATATCTACGATAGCGTTAGCCAGAAATCGTAGAACTTGTTCCCTCGTTTGTCAACTGCGAGGCCGCGGTACAGTAGTATCTTAATACAAAGCGAAGCTTTTCAGACTTTCTACCAGACATTTCAGGCCAAGAAACAAGCCAAAGGCGAGTGACATTCTTCGCGTGTCGCTGCTCTCAAGCTCTTCCCGTCCGAAGGCAAGGCTTATCGCAACTATGCCGGCCATATGAGAGCGCACCGTACTCCGGGCTGGTACCATTGATGCCCCTTCTATCCTCAACAGGCCCCGAAAGGCGGCACCCCTATCTAGGTACCTTCTCTGCCCTTTTCGCTGCAGAATCTGATGACCTCTGCGAACTCGTTGACCCTTGCGAGATTGTTGGTCTCCATAAAACCGTCGTAGGTGAGATTGACCCAGGGCTTCTGGTATAAGGCGCTGAACTTCTCTGACATTGCGGCCACTATTCCACCAGGCATACAGCCATGGGGCATCACCGATATTACCCCAGCGAACTGGGGACTCTCCATCCACTCGATCCCACTACCTATGCTGAGAATAGCCTCGCTGCCACATTTTGTAGAAAGGAAACGGCTTGACTGTGCCAGTATGTCCCGCGTCGAAGGCTCCCTCGTATCAACCAGGTCCTTGCAGTTGATGGCTACTGCGTGCTCCTGGCGCTCCTGTACAACCTTCTTTATGTAGCCGGTTACTATCATCTTGAGTTTTCGGTCCCTGATAGCATCCTCAACATTCCTGTATGAGGTGTATTTGAACCATTCTCCCATCGGGGAAACGATGACTTCAAGGCCCGCATCCTCGCATACTCTTACCAGGTCGCTATTGCTGAACTCGTTGGACCGTAAGAAGATCTCGCCATTGATGCCAATCAGCGGTTTTCTAGGTAGGTCGGCATCAATCAGTGACCTGAATTCACAAGTCGCCTGGCGCAGGACATCATCAAAGGTTTCTTTCATACGAATTCGCTTCAGGACCCAGCCTAGGTATTTATCGAACAGTCTGTCTGCTGATCCGACCCGCTTCTCATAAGGGCGGGAGCGCCAGAGGAGCTTTTGGAGACAGTCAACCGCGACGAAGCCCTTCCAAGCCAGGCCTTCGAAATCAGGCCCAATGTTCAAATCGCGATAGGCGTTGTTTGACACGCTAGTCCGTATTGGGAGGTCAATGCCAATCCCCCTAAGTGCAGCCATCTGTTCTACAGCGTACTTCCCAAGGCGGCATGGGCCATATGATCCGGCCATGAACCCCTCGACGTCCCTCAAGTCAGCACCGTTATCATAGTAGAACTTCATAAAGCTGCCCAAGCTTACGCGGTAGGGCAGACATTCCACGCCCGATGTTACCTGATTGCTGTAGATGAGAGTGCGTTCATCCGCGTCAGGAAGCACAATCGCCCTCGCCCCACAGGCCTCCATCGCCGCCCCCACGATCTTGGCGTGAGGTGCCATCGAGGGTATGAGAAGAGTCTTGCTCGAAGTGATGAACGTGGAAACTCCCCTGTAGATATCCTTGCGTTCAACTGCACGCTGCTTCCCAGAACGCGCGAATCCTTTGATGGTGTCGACGAAGGCCTCAAGACGCGTAACGATGCCCGCCTCCGCTGCATGCTCGTCGATTTCCAGCTGCCCCAGAGGCTTGCCGCCCATGATATCTTCCACAATTCTGAGTATGAACGAGTTCGGGCCACATCCGAAGTTTGTTACTGCCAGCCCATATAGCTGTGGATCCGATGCTGTTATGGCAGCGCCAGCAATGTGCTTGCTCTCGTAGAACCAGTACGGGCGATCCGAATACTCCTTGGGATTCACAGAAGCAAGAGGCAAGAAGTCAAGCGGTATGGGTACCACACCGAGCTGAGCAAGTTTTTCGGCTATGCCAAGGTTCGCCCCTGAATCCTGTGACATATATGACCTGGAGAAGATAACCACGCCCAACTGGTCACTTTTGCGCAGTTGCTTCAACAGCTTCCTGCCAAGTGCCGCAACACGCGCCTCGAATCTCCGCTGCGCTTCGATGCCGGCAAGCGCCGCCCTCTTGCCCCTGCTTCTGCTGAACCCCATCTTCCCAGCCACATCTGTGAGACTGTCAATCGTGTCATCAATGCCCCGACTGAAATCGATTATGGGTATCAACAGCCGTCGCCCCAGATCGAGTACCTGGCGTATTATGAAGGGTGACGCCTGGATAAGAGGACAGGAGTATTTCTGGTTCTCGTTTCCCTCTTTTTCGCCCAGCCGGATGGCGCAGGGGTAGAGAATGTAATCAACGTCGCTAAGCATTGCGGCATGCCCATGCAGAAGCTTGAGAGGGAAACAACTGTCAGTGTAACTCAGCTCGACCGCCTGCTCCATGATTTCCTTCGTAGTCTGGCTAGAGAGGATGACCCTGACGCCAAGCGCATTAAGAAAACCAATTAGCAGCGGTGCATAGTCATATACCAACAGCGCCCTGGGAATCCCCACCGACGGTCCTGCGCCGCAACCTTCCTTGTGTTCCCGAAAGAGTAGCTTCTCCCGCTGGTCGAAGAAGGTTTTTCTCCTTGTCTGGCTGAGGGTGGCGTCGTAGCGGTCACACCTGCTGCCGTAGAAGGTAGGCTTCTCATTTGGCACCTGCATCCGGGTGATAGTGCAGTTGTTGTCACATCCTTTGCAGGTGAACGTAGAAAGAGTGCATTCACTATCGACAACCTCTTGGAATCCCCTGAACTCTGATTCTTGGCCCAGTATCTCCTCTTTTGCCAAGAGCGCTGCGCCGATTGCACCGCTGATTTCCTTGTGCTCTGCTACGGTCAGGGTTTTTCCTTCAAGCTGCTTATGAAAGGCAGAGACAATAGCTTGGTTGTAAAATACGGCCCCGGTGAGGATAATCTTGTCGCCGAGCTTTCTGGTACCCACTACCTTGGAGAGGTAATTGTTCGCTATCGAGTTTGAAAGGCTGGCGGTGATAACCTCCAGCGGCACGTTTTCTTGCTGGGCTAAAGCTACCGCCTGACCCATAAAGGCGGCGCACCTTGTCCCCAGATCGATGGTATGGGGCGATGCGAAGGCCAGATTAGCGAATTCGCCACTGTTCACCGAAACGTCGAGCATTTCGGCCAGTTCATCGATGAAGCTTCCCGTTCCGGCAGCACATGCCTTGTTCATTTGATAGTCAACGACAACACCGTGCCTCTTGATGACAAGCTTGGAGTCCTGGCCTCCGATCTCAATGATATCCGCTTCAACGTCTATCTCTGCGCCAGCTCTTGTCTGTGCCGTGATCTCGTTCTTGATCAGGTCTGCCCCGATGAAGCTCCCAACCAAGTATCTACCGGAACCGGTGACACCTACGCCAGCTATTCTGACCTTGTCGGCGCCATCTCGGAGAAGATTCCTAAACACCTCTTTGACCGCCTCAATAGGTCTTCCAGCAGTCATCAAGTAGTTCTTCGCTAAGACCGTTGCGCCAGATGCGCCAATAATCACCGCCTTGGTGCTGGTGGAGCCGACATCGACCCCAAGATAGCCCGTGCACGGGGCTTCTATCCTGCCACCGGCCCTGCTATCCTCGAAGGCCACAGGCACGAGCTTGGGCATTTCAAAATACTTCTGCCCAGCATCTGTTTCTGGTAGTACCGTCACTCGCGAGCGCTTCCCTCTTGAGAGTAAAGCCGAGCCCAGGGCCTCGGTGTGAAGGTAGTTACTCGGGACGATTATCTCTACACGATGCCCGTTCCTTGCGGACAGCATATCATTGAGAGCCTTTACTATGGCACTATTGGCCGCCACGCCACCAACGAAGTAGACTGGTTCCTCAAAAGCTCCTTTATGTAGAGCGGCAGCCATCCGCGCAATGCTTTCGCAGAGCGCATAGAGCATGGCCTCGATCGGGGCACCTTTCTGCTGCAGATGGATGAGGTCAGTCTTGGCAAAGACACTACACCTGGCGGCTATTCTGGGCGGCTTGCCATCGCACCGCAGTGCCAGGCTGGCAAACTCATCCATGCTTATCCCCAGCCTGTACGCCTGTTGCTCAAGGAACCTCCCGGTGCCTGCAGCACAAAGCGGATTCGATGCTACCTTCCACGGCTTCCTCAGCCCGTCCTGCAGACCTATGACAAGGGAGCTCTGACCGCCAATTTGTATGATGCTTTTGGCATCAGGATGGCAGTGAAGAAGCCCCGAAGCAATCGACAGCGAGCTGCTGTACTCAGCCCAATCAAGCGCCTTGGGGATTACAGCTTTGCCAGAACCAGATACGCCTGCGGCGACAATCTCCTCAAGATCGAACCCGCCGCTCAGCCTGGCAATCAGTGAGCTGACTCCGCTCCTGGCGCTAGAGGTTATTTTCTCGGTGTCAAGCTGAGCGACGTCACCATTCTCATCAATGAGTGACAGCTTAGCTTTGACAGAGCCTATATCTAGACCAAGGAAGTAACTCATTTGCACCGGTCCGAAGCAGTATCTTTCTCACAGGCCGATTTTTTTCTTCGCGCGCACCACCATTTCTTGCCAAACCTAGCTCTGGACCAAACCGAACTCGTGGCTTCGCCTAATAATGTCCCAGTACGCACCACGAGCACCCTGTTCAATCAGTTGGCACAGCCGTTCATCGTCGGCATAATTGTAGCTTCCCCTCTCAGCAGGCTTAGAGAGAACCAGAAACCTCGGGTCGTCGGCCACGAGCTGGTCTATCAAATCAGGAGCACTCTCACCAAGCATGGGTGAGAGATAGAAGATAGGCTGATGAATGCCTTCATTTGTTTCAGGATACAGACCATCCTTGATAGACCTAGTGGCCACGGCGTTTCCCAGTGTAGTATATGGATACACCCTCACGCCGACAGCAATCCCCACCAGGGGTATATCCAACTCCCTCGCTTTGTCTACTGTTGTTCTTACCGTCTCCGGTGTTTCCCCAGGGCCGCCTATCAGGAGGTCGCACATATAGTTAAGTCCTTCCCTACGGAGAAGACGAACCATCTGACCAACATCGTCTGACGAATGCACTCTGCCCAGACGATACAGTTGCTCATCACAAAGGGAGTCAACACCGAAGTTTATGCCAGCACAGCCAGCTGCCTTCATGAGGTTCGCTAGTTCGCCGTCAAACGGCACTGGTGAACAGTAGCAATACCATCTAATCCTGTTCCCTAACCCCTGTTGAATCACCGCCCGACACACGTCTTTTGCATGCTCTGGTGGTAAGTTATACTCGCTATCGCAAAGGTGTAGCCACGATATTCCCTGCTCAGCGAGGTCTTGAAGTTCCTGGACTACGATGTGTGGTGGCCTGAGGCGCAAGGTTCGTCCCTTAGCTACAGGATCCGCGCAGAAGATGCATCCCTGCGAGCATCCTCGCTTTGTTTCTATGCCTACCATTGCTCCCAACTGCTCGTATCTTCTGTTATCGAAAAGCCGACGGCGGGGCTTGGGCAAGCGGCGGAGGTCAACATCAACTCTCGGGCTGCGGACGACGTGACCACTACTCCGATAGACCATGTTGGGCAACTGGGTAACGTCCTCGCCTTTCCTCAGAGAGTTGGTCAAAGCCAACAGCGCCTCTTCGCCATCGCCTTCGATACCGCCATCAGCCCCTGTGGCCGCAAGTACCACCTCTGGCATTGTCGAGAATCCAACACCGCCGAGGTATACAGGTGCCTCGGTCAACTTCTTGACCTCTGCGACAACATCAGCTATCCAGGGTAGAAAGGACTTCCTGGATACAAAGGAGCAATCATCAGTGTTGCGTACTGACAACCCCACCGCCAACGGCACATCGCTTCTAAGCTGGCGTCGCAGGGAAGCTTTCCAGTCAGGCTCGAAGGAGAAATCCAGAACCGCCACTGATACACCGGCTTCGACAAGGGCCTCCGCTACATACTCCAGACCTACCGGGCTTACTGGTGGCCGGGCAACGTTGGTATTAATGAGAAGAATAGGACGTTTCATCGGTCTCCTCGCCGCGTCATCAAGCCGCCGATTGCAATTGCACCGGCGCGTCAACAATAGCAAGTATAACACTCGTGCAGAGGGAGTTCTAGACGGAGATATTGACTCCCGTAGACATCACTCCACGCCCGGAGCAGAGTCGGCCGGCCCCTTCCTAGTTAGGGGTCCCCATACTTTACGGGCCCCAAGGGTAACGCGGTAGTATGATAAGCTGTTTTCCAGCCCAGGGGGCCTGGCACACGTGATTTTTTTGTTGGCTTTCTGTAATATGTTTGTTAGTGTACGCCTGGCGGGGGAGATTGAGTCTGGAAAAACGAGGTGACATCTTCTTCTTGCGGAAGTGGACTACATGAGCAGTTCTGGCAAACAGGTCGTTCTAGTAACCGGAGCTACGGGA
>JAUVVE010000117.1 GCA_030604795.1 Dehalococcoidia bacterium
AAAGACATCGTCCTTATGGAAGGGCTCAGCGGTTTGGGCGCAGACAATGTGTCCACCCTAGCTTGTTACACGATATCCGAGACCTTGGATGCCAAAGTGATAGCCATGCTCCGTTACTCACCAACTCTGGAACCGTCAGTGCTGGCACAAGTAGGCGGCAAACTGGAAGGACGGCTATTGGGAGTTGTTGTCAACTTTGTGCCAGAGTCCAGGATAGAAGCGCTGACACAGGACATAGCAGCCTCATTTCGGAGAGCCGGGTTAAGGGTCCTGGGTGTGCTTCCCGAGGTTCGGAGCTTACTTGGCGTGAGCGTCCAGGAGACGGCACAAGTACTGGAAGGAGAGATCCTGACCTGTCAGGATAAGACTGGCGAGATAGTGGAGAATGTAATGTTGGGAGCCATGACGCCTGACTCCGGACTAGACTACTTCGGCCGTAAGAGGAACAAGGCAGCAGTGATCCGGGGCGAGCGCATCGACATGCAACTAGCCGCTCTGGAGACTTCGGTGAGATGCCTGATTATTACTGGTGATTCAGAGGCCTCGCCAGCTGTAGTACGTCAGGCTGAAGATAAGGGTGTGCCCATAATGGTGGTCAAACAGGATACTTGTGGGGCCATAGCTGGTATTGAAGAGGCTCTGGCTAAGGCCAGTTTTCATAACCCTCAGAAGCTGCAGACGTTTGACGGTATTCTGGGCCGCTACTTTGACTTCAAGGCTCTCTATTCGGAGCTTGGCCTGGAAGCTTAGTATTCTCCCTTTCCTGCGGGGCCAAGACCTGTCTTGCCTCTTCGGCTAACGTAGACGGCACCTGGACTTCGACCTGCCCCAAGCCGTCGACGGTAAGCCCGTAGACAATCCCGGCACTCTCATAGCGGAGCATGGCAGGTATACCTTCGATTTCGAGGTGCCCCCTGATGATTTGTGCCTCTGGTTGCCCACTGGCCACATAAACCGTAGTCAGTCCAGTTTCTTGAGACAGCTTTACAGACTCCCCCTGGTCACGCGAATGAATGGAACCGGCGAAGGTCTAGCACTCCCGTCGCTGTCATTCTGAGCGGAGCGAAGAATCTACCGTTCCTTACCTTTCACCGAGCCTTGACTGAACCAAATTCTTCGGTCGCTGTGCTCCCTCAGAATGACCGAGGGCTCTAAGGGTTCACAATGACGGTGCGGAAGGCTTCCCTCGGAATGAGAGTAAGCGTACGGTTCAGGGCTCCAGTGGCATTTCCGGGCGCTGGATAATCTCATAATTGAGTCGTCGGTACTGCGCAGAGAAGCAGGAGCTTGGAGGTGTAGGACCGAAACCTCACCTTGAGGCTCAAGCCAGGCATCATGCGTGACATGACCAATGGATACAAAGCAAACCCCGGCCAGAAGTCATAACGACTTCCGACCAGGGTCTGGTCACGCCCAGGTTTTGCACACTGTGTGGACTTGCTAAGCTGTCTGTCGTGTGTGTTCCCACTCACGGAGTGCAAGTAGGCGCAAGATTGTCCTGCAGACACCAGGTCTGGGCGATGCAGTCCGTATGTGCGCATCCAGAAATTCCCCAGTCGCCACCGTAGTTGGCGCCACCGCCCTCGCTGTTGCCGAAGTGGTTCAGATGCTCGTTGTTCACCCGCGGATGGTCGCTGATGTCGGCAGCAGCCCAGCTCTTGCCAGCGAAAGCCAGGCTAACTCCCCAGCAACCGGCGCACTTGGCACAGCCAATCACTGGGTCGGCCGGGCATTCCTCGTCGTACATTCCGAGCGCCGGGCAGGCCTCGCCGGACAGCGAAGCTTCGCAACCCGCCGGGTCCGAACAGCCCGCCAGGAAGCCCTCTTGCACGACACGGCAATGGGCGCAGCCGCCCATGGTGCAGATGTTGGGGTCGGGGAAGTGGCGGTCTGAGCCGAGCTGACAGTCCACGCCAAAGGAATCCTTGCACATGGAAGGAGGACCACAAAGGCCTGACAGTCGCGACATGGCAGTGACCGGAGTCCTGCCCCAGTGCATGAGATACAAATTCCAGGAGTTCTCGTTGGTCTCCCACTTCACCGGATCCCAGGTGCAATCATCACCGAACCCAGCTGACACAGGGCTGGGCACCAGCACCAGGGACACTGCTACCAGCGTGACAAAAACAGCACCAATAGCTTTCCTCAATTTTTCACCTCCTTGTTTGAATCTTAATTGATTCTACAGGCTTAATCAGCCTTTGTCAAGAGATTTTACAAGGTAAAAAGGCCTTTGTCAATAGGCAAAAGGTCGTGCTCTTGAAAATCATTGCTACAGAATATACAATTACAGCTTGTTGTTGTCAATTCTGGAGCAGATTGGGGGTGAGAACTTGGTCGAATAAGGAGTCTTAAGGAGGGACGGTGATTTGAATGCTCTCGGAAGACACTTACTACTAGAACTCAGAGACTGCAATTGGGAGGTGCTCAATGATGTAGATTATCTTAGGGACTGTCTGCATGACGCTGCTGAACAAATCGGAGCCACGGTCGTTGACGAAGCTTTTTACCAATTCAGCCCTCACGGGATAAGTGGTGTGGTAATCATCTCTGAATCCCATCTATGTATTCACACTTGGCCGGAACACTGTTACGCTGCTGTGGACGTGTTCACCTGCGGGGATTCGGTTGAGCCTGAGCGAGCTATTAAGCCACTCGTAGAGAAGCTGGGGTCAAAGGATCCCTCTTTTGTTGAGCTGAAGAGGGGGATTCTACAAGGTAATCGAGTTAACTGCGAGTCAAGATGAGCGACCCAGATAACCCTGACAAAAGCAAATGGCTGCGCGATGTGGTCAGTCCTTACCTTGTTCAGCTGCACAGCATTAAGCAGGTAATCTACTCGGGACAAACCGAGTACCAGTCCGTGGAGATTGTCGACACTGGGAGCTTCGGTATTTGCCTGGTGCTGGATGGTAGAATTCAATCCAGCGAGCGAGATGAGTTTATCTATCACGAGGCGCTGGTTCACCCTGCGATGCTCAGCCATTCATATCCAGAAACAGTTCTCATTGCAGGGGGTGGTGAGGGGGCTACTCTGCGCGAGGTGCTGGCTCATAATACGGTCAGAAAGGCAGTTATGGTGGATCTTGATAGGCAGGTGATAGATGTCTGCCGTCGCTTTCTTTTCTCCCTTCACCAGGGCTCCTTCGATGATGGACGTGCTGAGCTTCACTTTGCGGATGCGCGGAGGTACTTGCAGCAAACCAGTCGCAAATTCGACGTCGTCATAATTGACCTGGTTGAGCCTCTCGAAGGCGGACCGGCCTGCCTATTGTACACCCAAGAGTTCTATCAGCTCATCAGGGAAAGATTGAATCCTGAGGGTATTATCTCCGTCCAGTCTGGGGCGTCCAACTGGACTGATTCGAAAGTCTTCACTGCAATCATCAACACTCTGAGGAGTGTTTTTGCTATAGTCTGCCCGTATCAAGCCTATGTACCCTCCTTTGTTGACCTGTGGGGATTCTCCACAGCGTCCGAGAGCGTCGATCCCACCAACCATTCCCCCGAGGAAATAGACCGCAGGATTTCCGTGCGGTTGTCGAAGAAACTAAAGTCCTACGATGGGCTGACTCACCAGGCTTTATTCACTCTCCCCAAACATCTCCGCCACCAGCTAGCTATAGCGAAGAAAATCATCACCGACAAGAAGCCTATTTTTGCCTATTGAGATTGTTACGAACCCTGCCGTCTTCTCTTGGCATCAGGCCACTACTCAATCGAGGCACGTAATCTGGCCTCAGCCTATTTGGGCTGCTTTGGCGGTTCAACTGGGCGGCGAATCTCCAT
>JAUVVE010000038.1 GCA_030604795.1 Dehalococcoidia bacterium
CGCAGGTACCTTTCGAACCCAAGGAAGACCGACCGGTGTACTGCAGCGACTGTTACGCCAGAGTTAGAAACGAGAGTCGCACCTAAGAAGGTGCAACGCAAAGAAACAGAGAGGGATGGCGCTCATAGCGCCATCCCTCTCTGTTCTACCACCACCTACAACAAGCTTGATCACCAACAATGTCAAGAACCGTACGGCCTCTTCCACAGCTGTCTGCTGAAGTGCCCCCTGCACCCTACACCCCTCACTTGATTCAACACCCCTTCTTTTATTTCCTGCCGCGCACGTCCTTGACTAGGAGGCTGAGCAAGAAACGGACAGACCATCCCCTGAGTTCACACTGAGCAAGGCTCTTCAGTAGGTCGGCTTCCTGAGAATGACGCAAAGCGAAGGACTTAGGACAGGCACGGTCCTCGCCGAGGCACAGCCCGAGATTCAAGAATACAAGAAGCTGGCCGAGGTGGCAGCTGGCATAACACCAAGCTAGACTTTTTGGCAGCATTGCACCCCCCTTGCCCTGCTGACTGCTCTACCGCCTTGGGAGGCTCAGGCACTGCTCGTCAACGTGCCAGCTGATGGCTGCTCCGACCTGTCAGGCTGTGTGTTATACTACTGGCAGTGTACAGCCACTCCCGTGACAACCCCCATGAATGACAAAGGCTATATCCTAGCAATAGACCAGGGAACCACAGGCAGCACCGCTCTCGTTTTCGATGAGGAAGGGCACGTGGTCTCCAGCGCCTACCAGGAAGTGCGCCAGATTTACCCCCAGCCTGGCTGGGTAGAGCAGGACCCCGAAGAGCTTTTCCGCGGCTCTTTGGCAGTCGCCCGAGACGCCCTGCAGAAGGCCGGCGTGGCCGTCTCTAAAGTGAGAGGTGTCGGCATCACCAACCAGCGGGAGACGACCGTAGTATGGGACCGCCACACTGGGAAGCCAGTGAGCAACGCAGTGGTATGGCAGTGCCGACGTACGGCCCCACTGTGCGAGAAGCTGAAGCAAGCAGGCATGACCCAGACCATACGGGAAAAGACAGGCTTGATCATAGACGCCTATTTCTCCGCCACTAAGCTTCGCTGGATCCTGGATCATACCCCTGAGGGGCAGAGCCGTGCCCAACAGGGGGACCTTCTCTTCGGAACCGTGGATAGCTGGCTCGTCTGGAACCTCACCGGGGGCACCGTCCATATCACCGACTACTCCAACGCCTCGCGTACCATGTTGTTCAATATACACACACTTCAATGGGACAGGGAGCTTCTTGCTGCCCTGGACATACCCGAGGCAACGCTTCCCCAAGTGATGCCCTCCAGTCAGCTTTATGGGCAGACCGCCGCTGGCCTTCTGGGGGATTCCCGTGTGCCCCTGGGCGCCGTGATTGGCGATCAGCAGGCAGCCCTTTTCGGCCAGGCGTGCTACGAGCCAGGCATGACAAAAAACACCTACGGCACCGGCTCCTTTGTCCTGCTCAACACCGCTGACAGACCAGTCCCTTCTGAAAAGGGCTTGGTCACAACCGTGGCCTGGGGCATGGAACACGGGGTGACCTATGCCATGGAGGGGAGTATCTTCATCACCGGTGCCGCCGTCCAATGGCTACGGGATGGTCTAGGCGTGATAACAAGCGCCTCTGAGAGCGAGGCCCTGGCCCGCTCTGTCCCCGACAATGGAGGCGTGTATTTCGTTCCGGCCTTTGTAGGGCTGGGGGCGCCTCACTGGGACATGTATGCTCGGGGCACCATCATCGGACTCACGCGTGGCACCACCAGAGGGCACCTAGCAAGGGCTACCCTCGAGGCCATCGCATACCAGTGCCGTGACGTAGTGGAGGCTATGGTTACTGACGCCGACCTCCAGATCCCTCTGCTTCGAGTGGATGGCGGAGGCACTGCTAATGCCTTGCTTATGCAGTTCCAGGCCGACATCTTGGGAGTGCCCATTCAGCAGGCAGCGGTGGCCGAAACTACCGCGCTTGGAGCCGCTTATCTGGCTGGGTTAGCAGTAGGCCTGTGGCGGGACACCGCTGAGATCGCCCGACAGTGGCATGCCGCTGAAACCTATGAACCGAGGATGTCCGCCGACCAGAGGGAGGTTCTCTACGGCGGCTGGAAGCGCGCCGTGGAACGAGCCCGCGGTTGGACCATAAAAAGCTGAGTGAGGAGAAAGAGGCCTGAGGAGGGACTTCGGGGCGCTTGGACGGCAAACCTTCGACTTAATCGTCGTGGGCGGGGGCATCGTCGGCACAGGCATAGCCAGGGACGCTGCCCTCCGGGGTCTTCACACGCTGCTTCTCGAGAAGAAGGATTTTGGCTACGGTACCACCTCTCGCTCCTCCCGCCTGATTCATGGAGGTCTGCGCTACCTGCGACAGCTGGAGTTCCGTCTTGTGCGGCAGGACCTCCGGGAACGGGAGGTTTTGCTTCGCATTGCGCCCCATCTCGTGCGCCCGCTCCCCTTCATCATCCCGCTGGCCCGACCTTTGGACCGGCTAGCCCTGGCACTTGGCATGCCCCTCTACGACCTACTCTCCCTCGACAAGAGCGTGCCCTCCTGCCATCGCCTGTCCCGTCGCGAGACCTTGGAGTTGGAGCCAGATTTGGAACTGGAGGGATTAGTCGGTTCATACCTTTACTACGACTGCCAAGTGCCTTTCGCGGAGCGGTTGTGCCTCGAAAACGCTATCTCCGCCGCCGAACATGGGGCCTCAGTCATCAATCATGCCAAGGTCACCGGGCTGCTGAGAACAGGTAGCGCTGTACGCGGGGTCCAGGTACGGGATGAGCTGTCAGGGGACGTGTATCAGGCGGCAGGCCACGTTGTGGTCAACGCTGCCGGTCACTGGGCAGACGGCTTGCGCCACATGCTCCACAGCAACCCCACACCCCCCTTACGTAGAACCAAGGGCATCCATCTCGTCACCTCGCAGATCTCCCGGAACGCCGTGGTTCGCTTCGCCCGTGCTGACCGCCGCCTGTTCTTCATAATCCCGTGGCAGGGCTGTTCCCTCATCGGCACCACCGACACCGACTACACTGGAGATCTAGATACCGTGTGTGCAGAGGCAGAAGACGTGGCCTACCTGTTAGCGGAGGTCCACGACGCCTTCCCCGCAGCAACGGCAAAGGACATCTTCTACACCACCGCCGGTCTACGTACGCTGGTTGACTCTAGAACAAGGAAAGCCTCAGACTTGTCCCGACAACACCAGCTAGTGGACCATGAGCAGAAGGATGGCGCGAAGGGTTTCATCTCAGTGCTGGGCGGCAAGATAACGGCCTACCGTGCCGTAGCCCAGGAAGCGGTTGATATGGTGTGCCGGAAGCTTGGCATCAGCGCACCATGCAGAACAGCAGAAGACTATCTGCCAGGAGCGCCAGCCGTGCCGCAGGAAAGAGTAGACACGACCGCTCAAGAGAGTGGCCTTCGGGCAGAAATAGTGGCACACCTTGCCACCTGCTATGGCTCCCGCTTCTCACAAGTCATCGACATGGCGCGCCGAGACCCTCGGGGAGCACGACCCATCTGCCCACACCACCTCGACATCGTGGCGCAGATACGGCACGCCGTAGAAGTCGAGGGTGCCCTCACCTTAAGCGATTTCCTACTCCGACGCAGCGCCGTGGGTCTGGGCCCATGCCAGGGGCTGGATGCTGCAGAGACAGTAGCCCAAGAGATGAGGCGTGTCCTGAAGTGGAGCAGTGATGAGCAGCGACGGCAAGTTGAGACATACCGCGCCACGGCGGCTCTGGGCCAGCGCTTCAGAGAAAAGACCGGCCACCAGTATGGCCCTCAGAATACGCAAGACCTGGCAGAAGAGCCAAGCTGATATGATTCCAGCGTAGTCAGCTTAGGGGCGCCGGATCGATTCGGAGTGTGCCGCCGCTAGCGCAGATATGTCCCCATCGTGGTCAAGAAGTTGCATGATCCTGTGCCTTGAGCTACGTCTCTCTTCTCACCGGTCAGACAGACGTCTCCACACTCTTCCATAATCTCGATATGGGCCATTACCTCATTTAGAGCCATCGCCTTGCCCATACCCCTGAGTAATGAACGGGGAAAGTACTGAAGAGCGATATCCTCCATGTCAACTAGTTTGTTGTCTATGATGTTCAAGATGTCACGGCAACGGTCAATATGAAACTGGATGATTTCCCTGGCTCGGTCAACCGGGCTATGAATTATGTTGAATCGGCCATCGTAAAACAAACGATGCGCAGGAAATGTGGCCCGCAGAGGTTGAGGAAGATGGGTTATCTTGTTCAAAGATCTGATATAGCTCATCAGACCGTAGACCACGTTCTTTTGTCGATATCCCGTCGGCAAGATCCGGCGATTGACCTCAAAGGCATGTGCCAATGAAGGATGGGGCGTAATGTCGGGCAGCAAGGTATCGCCAGTAAATATAACCTCACCCTCCAAAAGGACGCAGATTGAATCAGGCGTGTGACCAGGAGTGAATACGAAGCCAAGACCATCATCTGGCAGTGATTGGTCGTCCTCTATATCGAAATCAATATTCAGCAGGCTCCTTTTCCTCTGATATGGCAGACAGCTCCTGTTGAACTCTGCGGGCATATTGCACAGGCGGCAAGAACCGGGCAGCTCAGGATGTTTGGCACCATCTTTTATGTGAGGGTGATAGGAAATCATCTGACGGTAGATCGAGTGAGCCCATAGTTCAGCGTTTGCCGCAGAGACTATCTCAGCCAAGTTCCCGTCGTGGTCTTCATGACTGTGCGTGATGACGACTCTATCGATATCTTGGAATTCCTTACCAATCGACTTAAGAAGGGACCCGAAGACTTCCACGTTCCCCAACCGGCCAGTATCGATTAAGGTGGTGGTCTGACCAATGATTAAACAGCACCAGGTAGGTCCCAGGTCCCAGTCTGTGTCGATATACGTATTAGGTATGCCCAGTCCAAAGATATCTGTTCCCTTTGCAGTCTCATAATGAACGACCATACCCTCTCCATTATTTTCCCCTCGAAGGATTACATCAGGTGTCTTCATTAGCCCTCTCGCGTCATCTTACGCCCGGATGACGATAGATGCTTGGCCATCAACGGCTGGTCAAGCGGTGATGCCCGACAACCAGTCCAGAGCGCGCAAGCCATACATTATAGCACTCAAAGCCTTTGTGTTCCTCGGTGGCAAGCAAGGGAGTCATCTCACAGTTTTGCACAGAACGCCATTTCTCGCTATGTAGTAGTTGCACAGTATAAGTACGAACCGGCCAGCCCAATCCAGGTCAGCGACACCACACAATTGGTAGATGCATCCCTCGGCCCATATAGCATCAAATGGCAGGAAAGGTTGACAAACGTCCTCAGCAGAACTACCCTAGTACTACGATGAAAACGATTGACTGGGTCTTGTTTTACAGCCTGTGGCTCATCTTCATTCTGGTTTTGCCATTCATGTATCTTTGGGCCTTTCTCAGGAAGTGAAGGCTTCAAGACGTAGATGCAGTGTGTGGTGTGCAGAAGCGGAACACTCCGGTCGTGCAAGCGACAGACATTCCAGGCGCAGAGGCTTTCGTCACCAACAACGGCATTGTGACTCTCTCTCGCCAGCAAATCATCGTATTGTCTAGTCTTCGGCTCCGCCGGTTGGCGAATGCCGCCTCCCGTTTACGAGAAATCACCGGCTACCCTATTAGGACCATAAGAAAAACCCCTCCCGGTGTTCTGTCCACTCACCCAAACCATATTCCTGTATCTTTCGCAGATTCTTCTGGGGAGTATCACCATGATATCGCTTGAGAAAATCGAACTTTTCACACCTCTCGAATTTATCGCACTGCCAACAACCTTCGATGTCCCTTGACTCAACGCATCTCTTGATCTCGCAAGGTTGTGAACAACCGTCGCCGCCTGCCCTACAGGAAGCGTTACACTTCAACCTGGTTATCGCATCCAGGACCTGAAGACACTCCGCGTAATGCCCGAGCTCTTCCACGGAACTGCTCTTCACTTCGGCATACTTGTCAAACCTTACCCTTTGCACTTCATCCGCCAAATCTCGAGCCAAATCAGCAGCCTTGCTCCTGTAGCGAATACAATCACCACAGTATAGGCCGCAATACGCAGTCAACTCACTTCCATGGTTGCTCATTAGCGTGCCTCACACCGAAGGAGTCTACCAAAAAGCCGCGATGTAATCCAGGACTCATTGACATAAGCCAGTCGCCGGTTTTTGAAGTGGCACAAAGTGACGTGGTACACTATGCGCCAGCAGTAGGGGCAGTTCTCGTGAGACGAGGCCCTGCCGCACAAGAGCCATTCAAGGAGGTGAATCAACAATGATAGTCGTTACTGCAACGTTACAGGCCGTCGAAGGCAAGGGTGATGAACTTGCGCAGGCATTCCAGAAGCTTGTACCCAAAGTACTGAATGACCCTGGCGCAATAGCCTACGTTGTCCACCGCGGCCTGGATAACCCTGCCAAGTTCTTCATCTACGAGAAATATGAGAGCGGTGATGCTCTCAAGTACCATAGCTCAACGGAACACTTCAAGGAGTTCTCCAAGGCCATCGCGTCCCTGTTGGACGGACGCCCTGAGATTGGGCTGTACAACGAGCTTCCGTGAACCCCGCGTACATGTCCACTTCACCGAGAGAAGATGAAGGAAATCGTCACAGACCTTCAAGCCCAACAAGATGCTCTAGACAGTTTCTTGTGTACGCTTCAAGACAGCCAGTGGGATTTGCCAACGCCAGCAGAAGGCTGGACCGTTAAGGACTCCATTTCACACATTGCTCACATCGATGAAGTCGCTGTAACGCTCATCCGGGGAGATAATACACCACTGGATGAAGCAGATAAGCTCGGCCCCAGTTGGGTCCACACTGGCGCTAAGAGGGGACGAACAATGCCACCTTCACAGATCTTGAAATGGTGGAGGGACGCGAGGGAGACAATGGATGACTGTCTTATGAAAATTGACCCCAAAAGCAGGATTCCATGGTTCACGCTGCCTACCGGTATGGGAGGACGCGCATTTGCCACGGCAAGGCTCATGGAAACATGGGCTCACGGACTCGACTGCTACGATGCCGTAGGTCTCGAACCTGTTGATACGGACCGCCTACAGCACGTAGCCATGCTAGCATATATGGCGAGGCCATACGCCTATCAAGTAAACGGTTTAGAATGGCCGGATACGCCTATTCGCATAGAGCTGTTGCTTCCATCAGGCAAAGCTTGGAACCAAGGCTCCGAAGAG
>JAUVVE010000020.1 GCA_030604795.1 Dehalococcoidia bacterium
GAAGGTCATAAGTGGCATCAACGACCATCACAAAGCCGAAGCCCTGTTCAAAGCCCTAGCCCGCGCCCTTGACGCCGCAACCCGCATCGATGACCGCGTCGGGGACAGGATACCCAGCACTAAGGACAGTATCGAGAGCTAAGTTCCTAGAGGGAGGGAATTCAATGGAGCTTATCGAAGCAATAAAGTCCAGAAAAAGCATCAGGGGCTACCAGCCAACTCCGGTCCCCAAAGAAATCCTGACTGAGATTCTGGAGGTGGCGACACGTGCGCCATCAGGGCTGAACTCGCAACCGTGGGAATTCACTGTCCTTGGGGGTAAAGTGCTGGACGACTTGAAACAAGCCCTTGAAGAGCGGTTCCGAGCCGGCACACCACCGGACGCGGATTTGCCAACTGAGGCGCTGACCGGAGTCTACAGAGAGCGTCAAAAGCAACTGGGCATCGCACTATACCAACTTATGGGCATCGCACGAGAAGATACGGAAAAGAAAACCCAGTGGTTGCTGAAAGGCATGCGTGTTTTCAACGCCCCCAACGCCATAGTAGTCTACACGGATCAAGAAGTCAGTGGTCTCTTCGCCACGTTCAGCCTTGGTGCCGTAACTCAAACCATAGCACTGGCGGCATTGAACTATGACTTGGGAACTTGCATACAGGGAGCCCCACTGTTCTATCCCAAAGTGGTGAGACAAATTGCCGGCATCCCCGAGTCTAAGAAGCTCGCCATAGCAATAGCCATCGGGTACCCCGACTGGGACTTCCCGGCAAACAGGCTACAGACTACTCGTGAACCACTCGCCAACATAGCTACATGGCGCGGCTTATAGTACCGGCTCCACCCACGCCGTCACACTCTGGTTGGCAGGCATCTAGCGGCAATTTGCTCTTTGAGATACTCGATGGCCCAGTCGACGAGTTCTTCACCTTCCAGTTCAAGCAAGAAGTCAGGCGTGAGCCCGACCCCTTCTATCGGTTTTCCAAAGGGAGTGAACCAGCGCGCCGTGGTCAGATGCACAGCTGAGCCATCATTGAGATTGCGGATCAATTGAACACTACCTTTGCCGAAGGTTTGGTTACCAGCCAGCTTGGCGCGACCGTAGTCCTGAAGAGCACCAGCCACTATCTCACTGGCACTGGCGCTCCCCTCGTTTACCAAGACAATCAGAGGCAAATGAGTAGCTATCCCGCCCCGCTTGACCGCCAACGAGCTGTGCTTTCCCTCACTATCCTCAACGTCAACAACCGTCCCCTGGGCCAGGAACTGGCTGGCGACATCGACCGCCGCATCGAGTAGGCCGCCGGGATTATTCCGAAGGTCAAGCACGATGCCACTGGCTCCATCATCAATCACATCTTTGAGTGCGGCACGCAGGTCAGGCCCAGTAGAGCGCAAGAATTGGGCTATCCTGATATAGGCAATATCGCCGCGCATTTCCGCAGAAACACTCTCCAGTCTTATTTCACTGCGGACTATTTCAATCAACACAGGTTCAGTCTCCCCCTCATGAAGGACGAGAAGGTTAACCGAAGTACCCTGTGGCCCCCGGATCCGAAGAGTCGCTTCAACCAAAGTCAGCTCCGAAGTGGGCTCGCCATCGATTTCTAGGATTCCGTCTCCAGCCTTGATACCAGCCTTCTCCGCAGGAGAATCAGCTATGGGAGCAATGATTACTAGCTGCTCCTCCCTGATACCAATGTAAGCGCCGATGCCTTGGTATTTGCCTGTGAGGCCAGCCAATCCAAGCTCGTGAGTAGCAGGGTCAACGTAAATGCTGTAAGGGTCATCCAGTGCCTCAATCATGCCCCTAACTGCTCCTTGGCTTAGCTTTTCGGCATCCAGTCTACCCTTGTCCACATACACCTCGGACAACATCCTCCAGGTGTCAGCGACGATATCAAACTCGGCTGGCAGGTCAGAATCCGACTGAGGAGTCACATCAGATGGTGACTCGGCCGGCAGCTCAGAATCCGACTGAGGAGTCACATCAGATGGTGGCTCATCCACGGCAACGTCGCAGCCAAAACCAACCATTATCGGGGAGAGTAGGAGCAGAATGAATGCTCCAAAGATGAGCATAGTCTGTCTCATGCGCATAGTTTCCCTTCCTCTATGGAGTACGTAATGCGGAGGATATTGTAGCAGTTCGCTGAGGAAATAAGAAGGTTAAACTTGCTGGTCCTGAGCAACCGCTCGCTTGACCAGCTGAATGGTCTCGTCCAAATGGTCCACCGCCAGAGACAGTCCCAGTTCCTTAAGCTCAGAGTGGCCTAGCCCCCTAAACAGATGCTGCCCAGCGACCATGGCCATCTCGTCGTAAAGGGCTGGCCAGTTATTGCCTCGCCGCTCCACGCAAAACAGAATAAAGTCCCTAAGTTGAGGCTCCAAGGAATCCATGGTTTTATGCCAGCAGTCGCTAAGGGTTACCAAAAAGTCTAGCGCCTTCAGTGGCGCAAGACAAGTCCGTTGACAGCCACTAAGCTTGCCTTCTCCTCTTTGCTCTTGCCTTGAGCAATGCCTCAACTAAGGCGCTTACCTTTCCCTTTCCTTTGGCAAAGACAAAAACTTTTATCGACTTCTGATCGCGAGCTAAAAGACTGGCGGGCGCCATGAAACAGGGGAAGTCCTTTGGAGCCAAAGGGCCAAGCAGACCTATAAGCCGAGTTCTGTACCCTGACAGTATCAGGCCTGACAGTATCAGGGCGGTGACCATCCATCTAGCCCCGATGTTACCATCGAGGTCAAGCGACCAACCCGGGGTTAGGGCCAGGCGTCCCTCTGCCCCCTATTCGGTCTTGCTCCGGGTGGGGTTTACCCAGCCGACCAGTCACCTGGCCGCTGGTGAGCTCTTACCTCACCATTTCACCCTTGCTCTTAACATGAAGAGCGGTATGTTTCTGTGGCACTTTCCGTAGGGTCACCCCTCCTGGGCGTTACCCAGCACCCTGCCTGGTGAAGCTCGGACTTTCCTCCCCGATTCCTAGTAGCGAACCAGGGCGGTCACCCGGTCTACTTGGCCCATTATTACTCTACACCTTAGCCAAAGAAGCGTCAAATCTATGTCTCGCGTCCAAGGGATTTGATCAGCGCCGCTCTGGCCAGGGCATGAGCTTCAGTATTTTCCCAATGCGTAACGTGAATAACGGATAGATTTGCCAATCTCCTTGAAAGTTCAACAGCCTCAACGTACAAGGGGATGAGCAACGGGCTCTTCACTCTATAGCGGCCGGCCAGTTGTCTGATTACTAGTTCCGAATCGAGACAAAGGGTGACTTCGGTTGGTTTGAATTTGATGGCTGCTTTCAGTGCGGCGATAACCGCCTGATACTCGGCTTGATTATTGGTGCCCTGCCCGATATACGAGGAGACCCTGGCTAATTCCTTCTGCCCTTCGTCCTTGACAACAACTCCGACAGCCGCCGGTCCGGGATTGCCCCAGCAGGCTCCGTCAGCGTAGATTCTTAGGCGCATCCTCTATTCTTCAGAAAATTCTACCCCAGATACAGTATCCTGCCGCAGCTGCTGCACCGCACTAGATCCCCAGCTCTGGCTCGCTGCAATTCACTCACTGGCAGGGTAAGACGGCATCCCTGGCACCTCCCTTGCTCTACCCTGACCACCGCCTGTCCCTTTTTCGACCTCGTCCCCTCATAGACTTCGAGTGCTTCGGGCGTAACCTCGGAGGTCACTGCCTGCCGTTTTTCATTAAGGCCTCCTAGCTGCCCCTGCGTCTCGGCCTGTTTCCGAGTCAAGGCCTCTTGCTCCCGCTGCCACTCCCCTTCTAGCTTCCCAAGGCACTCCGAATCCAGCTTTATTCTATCCTGCGTCGCTTCCACCTCAGTCATCACGTCCAGCAGTTCGTCTTCCTTCTGTCTCAATTTGGCCTTGAGAATTCCTGCCTCTTGGTCAAAACCGAGTAACTCTTTAGGGTTCTTCACCTTACCACTGTATAGCTTATCGTTTATCTTTGCCACGGTACTTCGTAGGTCTTCGCTCTCCCACTCCACATCCCGCTGCCGTTTCTCTACCTCAGCCAAGTGCTTCTCCTCAGCAAGAAGCTCACCCTTGGCCTTAATCAAAGCTTCGCTTTCACCCAGTTGCCGACTGATCTCATCTAGAATCTCTTGTTGCTTCTGAATCTCCAGATCAACTTGCTGCAGTTCATACAATTTCTTGGCAAGGCGCATGACCAAGCTCATTCTACGGGACAAACGCAGGGCCTGTCAAAGGGAAGGAGCGTATGAGAACCTTTATTCACCATATCTACGCTTCTGCGCAGAGCAAGGAATCCCTATACGCTTGTTACAGCTCAAGGTGACAAGACAATAACCTGTCAACCTATCAGCGGGGATAATCAAGAACTATCACCTGAGTGCCAGCCGGCAACGGTGATCTGGTAATCGAGAGCTTGGGCAGGGAGACCGCTTCCTTTATACCCAATTCCTTCAAGAACTTGTCCACAGGTTCAAGGTTTCCGACCAGTTTCGCTGTCTTATAGTGCATGGGAATGACGATCTTGGGAGTCAAGTGTCTTACTATCTCAGCACCTGTTGAGCCACTTATGGTAGATACACCGCCCGCAGGCAAGAACAATATGTCGATATCACCCATGGTCTGAATGAGTCCCGATGCAGGCAAATGACCGATGTCGCCCAGATGGCACAACGTCAGCCCATCCATTTCCAGAAAGTAAACAGTGTTCTTGCCCAGCTTCTTGCCTTGCTCAGCATCATGAAAGGTAGCGATGCCGGTAACAAAAATGCCTTTCAGTTCATACTCGCCGGGACCTTTGATTTCTTTGAACTCCCCGGTCACAGCTTCGGTATAGGAGTGACCCGAGTGAGAATGGCTCAGGGTCACTATGTCAGCCTGCAGCGTGCTTACGGTATAACCAAAGCTCGGAGGGCATGGGTCAGTGATAACAAGAGCTTCCTTTCCCTTGATGCGGAAGCAAGAGTGTCCCAGCCAAGTGATATCCAAACCAGTGACCTCAGTGAAAGCCTACACTAGAGGAATAGCGCTCTCACGCCCTCAGTCGTCGAAGCAGCAACCATCCTGAAGGCAGAGCTAATGCTGCTGCGGCTATCTTTATCAAATCGCCAACGACAAAAGGATAAAGTCCGGCCTGGAGCACAGTGCCTTCAGGGACAAACCGAGCTAGCCAAGGCAGACCAAAGAGATAGACAACCATGTTCCCTGCAAGCATAGCCAGGCTTGCCGTGCCCACACGGCGATCCCAGCCCCTTTCGGCTAGCCAACCAACGACAAAGGCCGCCGCCACAAAACCTATCAGGTAACCCCCCGTGGGGCCAATCAAGCGAGCAATGCCGGGAGGGCCACCCACTGCAAACCAATATGGAATCCCAGTAGCCCCTATAGCCAAGTAGCTGAGCTGGCTCAGTGCTGCACGGCGACTGCCCAGAAGAGCGCCGGCCAAAAGAACACCAAAGGTTTGTCCGGTGACAGGGACCATACCGATCCAGAAGCTTATCTGGGCACATACAGCGGTCAAGCAAGCGAAGCCAGCCACTAAGGCTGCATCCCAAAGAAAACCTGCCCTGGGGATGGCGACATCCACAAAGGTGACCCGTCTCATGGACATTTTCATGCTAAGCACTCCTTCACATCAATTACTGAGAACCAAACCCAAAGTATAGCAGCGAACCGGAAAAAGGTCAACGGCAGGTTGGCGCTCTCGTTGATGTCCAGTCCCTCAGGGTTATTTCAGTCCGCGAACGTAAGTCGTTCTACCTGGAAACGCCGGTTTCCATCTTTCCACGGTCCGAGGTGCTTAGCTAGCTCAATAGGCTTGTCGACCATAGCCGTGTTGACGCCAGGCTGCAGCAGCGAGTAAAATTCCAGCACTGTGCATCAGCAAAGCACCCTCAGCAACGGATTACGCCTGATTACCAGCGGCATGCCCCACACCCGTTCAGTCTCCATAGTCTTCTTCATCGGCGTGGGGGGGCGCTACGAGGCTGAGTCTGAGGCTGGTGTGTCCCATTTTGTCGAGCACCTCTGCTTTAAGGGTACTGAGAAGCGGCGCAGTTCCAAGGAGATCAGCGAAGCCATCGAAGGCGTTGGTGGTATCATCAACGGGGGCACTGACAAAGAAATAACTACCTTCTGGTGCAAAGTGGCTAGTCAGCATTTCCCCTTGGCTCTAGACGTGCTCGTCGACCTGCTGCGAAATCCCCGGTTCGACGCCGAAGACATTGCGCGAGAACGCCAAATAATCATTGAGGAAATAAACATGGGCCTTGATTTCCCACGACAGAGAGTGGGCATGCTAATCGATGAGCTACTATGGCCGGCACAACCCCTCGGGCGTGACGTCGCTGGGAGCAAAGAAACCATAACCGCAATGACCCGTCAGCAGATACTGGACTCCTTTTCCCACCATTATATACCCAACAACGCTGTGGTCAGCGTCGCCGGCGATATCGAACCGGAACTAGTGCAAGACAGCCTCAACCAAGCTCTCGGCGACTGGAGACCCAAGAAGGTGTTGGCGGGCTTTCCCGCCGACGACAGCCAGGAAAAGGTCAGACTGCACATCGAGTTTCGCGACACCGAACAAGTTCAGCTTTGCCTTGGCGTTCCCGGACTATCGCTTCTCCATCCTGACCGTTTTGCCGTCGACCTGCTTAGCATAGTATTAGGCGAAGGCATGAGCAGCCGCCTGTTCACAGAAATCAGAGAGCGGCAGGGCCTTGCCTACGATATCAACAGCTATGCCGACCATTTCACCGATTCAGGGGCGGTCATTGTTCACGCCGGAGTCGACCCTAGCCGGTTCCAAAGTGCGTTGCGGGCTATCCTCGACCAGCTTGCTCAACTAAAGGAGCCCATCTCTGAGACCGAGTTCGTTAAGGCCAAAGAGCTGGCCAAGGGGCGCTTGCTACTAAGCCTGGAGAATAGTGGCAATGTTGCTGCCTGGTTGGGCGCCCAGGAGATGCTCACCAACCATATCTTGACCGTAGACGAGGTGATATCCCTGGTTGATTCTGTCACCGCGCAGGACCTGAAACGAGTGGCTCAGCAACTTCTGATTGGCCAAAGGCTGAATCTGGCTGTCGTCGGGCCTGTTAAGGAAGAAGAACGAATAGCAGAAATGCTCAAGCTTTAGACCGCTACTGCTAAAGATAGAGCCGCCCGGTTGGGCGGCTCCTCTATCAGGCCCCCGTTGGTATTCTTTTGGTACTCCTAGTACTCTTAGTACTCCTAGTACTCCGGCATAGGCGGCGCGCCTACGCCCTTTTCTTTCTCCGGAATGTCAGTCACCAAAGACTCGGTGGTCAGAATCATGTTGGCGATGCTGGAAGCGTTCTCTAGTGCCGTTCTGGTAACCTTGAGCGGGTCGATGATGCCTCTCTCCACCATGTCGCCGAAAACGTCCTTTTCTGCATCGTAGCCAGTGCCTTTCTTACTGCGCTTCACCTTGTCTACCACCACTGAGCCCTCCTGCCCTGCGTTTATGGCAATCCAGCGCACCGGCTCCTCGACAGCTTGCTTGAGAATAGCCACGCCGGTAGCTTCATCACCCTGCGCCTTGACCTTGTCCAGAGCTAAACTGGCATTGAGTAGGGCAACGCCGCCTCCGGGCAGAATCCCTTCCTCAACTGCAGCCCTGGTTGCCGACAAGGCATCCTCAACCCGATGCTTCTTCTCCTTCAGCTCAACCTCGGTGGCCCCGCCTACCTTTATCACCGCTACACCACCGGCCAATTTGGCCAGCCTCTCCTGGAGTTTTTCTTTATCGTAGTCGGAGGTAGTCTCATCGACCTGCGCCTTAATCTGCTTGATCCGAGCCTGAATATCCCCCTCAGACCCCTTGCCCTCGACGATGGTAGTATTATCCTTGTCGGCCACCACTCGTCGGGCTCGACCGAGGTCGTCTATAGTTGCTGAATCCAGCTTCCTGCCTATCTCTTCGGAGATGACCTTGCCTCCAGTCAAGACAGCTATGTCCTCAAGCATCGCCTTGCGCCTATCGCCAAAGCCAGGTGCTTTGACTGCGAGACAATTGAGAGTTCCTCTGAGCTTGTTGACCACCAGGGTAGCCAGCGCTTCACCGTCCAGATCTTCACCTATAATCACCAGATTCTTGGAGACCTGAAGCACCTTCTCCAAAACCGGCAAGATATCGGATATGGCTGAAATCTTCTTGTCAGTAATCAGGATGTAGGGGTCTTCAAGCTCTGTCTTCATGAGCTCGGCATTGGTGATGAAGTAAGGGCTGATGTAGCCGCGGTCAAACTCCATCCCCTCAACGTAGTCTGTCTCATACAGCAAGCCTTTCGATTCCTCAACGGTAATAACCCCGTCCTTGCCCACCTTCTCCATCACCTCAGCAATGAGATTGCCTATCTCAGGATCAGCTGCCGATATCGTCGCTGTCTGAGCCACCTGGTCCTTGGTAGTTACCTCGATGCCCATCTTCTTCAATTCGCGCACTATGGTCCCCACCGCTTTCTCCACCCCCCGCTTCAAAGCCATGGCATCAGCTCCAGCAGCTATGTTCTTGAAACCTTCAGTCACAATTGCCTGAGCCAGCACAGTGGCCGTTGTGGTACCATCGCCGCACTTGTCGTTCGTCTTGCTTGCCGCCTCCTTCACCAGTTGCGCTCCCATATTCTCAAACGGGTCGGGCAACTCAATGTCCTTGGCTATAGAAACGCCATCGTTGATCACCAAAGGGGCGCCCCATTTTTTGTCCAACGCTACGGGACGTCCTCTGGGCCCCAACGTGACCTTAACCGCGGAGGTTAAGGTATCAATACCACTCTTCAAGGCTCGTCTCGCCTCTTCACCATAGAGAATCTGCTTTGCCATCTTTCAAAACCTCCTCTTTTGTTTTATGAACCCTACTTAGACCTTCTTGGCCCAGGAGCTTGAACTGGCTTCACCCTCGACCGAGGAAGCTGAACCGGCTGCCTCTTGGCCAGGATGTCGCTTTCCCTCAGGATCATAAGCTCTTCGTCGTCCTCCTTCATCTCGGTGCCACCGTACTTGGCATAAATCACTATGTCGCCCACCTTGACATCCCTCGCTATCCGTTTGCCGTCGTCAGTCAATCTACCCGGCCCCACCGCGAGGACCTTGCCTTCCTGGGGTTTTTCCTTGGCCGTATCCGGCAGGACAATGCCACCCTTCGTAACATCGTCCTTAGGTATCGGTTGCACCACTACTCTGTCCCCCAAGGGCTGAAGTTTAGTCGCCATTCTTTGCCTCCTTCATTAGATTTTAGCAGTCTCGGTCTAAGACTGCTAATCATATTAGCATAAACAACCCAATATGTAAAGTCCTCGCGGACACGGTTGCGCTGCTCTTAGAGAATCGACACGCCTGTGCTCACATTTCATGTCCGGCCCTCTTGTAATCGTCTTTAGCCCTGTCTTCGAGACCTGCCTTATCGGCAAGCTCAGCAGCGTGACTCCACATACCTTCTTTCTCGAAGCCACGCAATTTCCTTTCTGTCTCAGCTACTTCGTCAGGGGTTTCACTAACGCAGGCAAGAAACCGAGACGGAACCCTGCTGACCACTGCCCGGCACTTGGGACACTTGCTAAGAGGCTTGTCATTCATCCCCTGCATGATCTCAAACCCATTTCGGCAATACCTGCAGCCCGCTGCAGCCGCCTTGTATTCATAGATAGGCATGCGACAATACCTTCTTCTGGTGCTCTGATAACGTTTTAAGACTCACCTGCTCCGACTCCCCCATTTTGCCACCACAGATGCCTCTATGTCCACCACGCCCGTTGGCTTATTGATGTTTTACGCTATACCGTGTAGAATGTAGGACAAATGAATCAGAAACGAAAGCGGGTTAACTGGGATGGGCAACACATTCGGGCGCTACGGCGGCACTTGGGGCTAACGCAGACCAAGCTAGCTGAGGAGTTGGGCACCCGTCAGCAGACAATTAGCGAGTGGGAAACTGAAATGTACAAA
>JAUVVE010000091.1 GCA_030604795.1 Dehalococcoidia bacterium
CTACGGCGGCTCTAAGGCCCCGGGAAATGGAGATACTCAAACTGATGGTTCAGGGCATTTCAAACAAGGCTATCGCCAGTATCTTCAACATAAAGGAACAGACGGTCAAGAATCAGGTTACTTCCATCCTACGCAAGTTGGAGGCCAATAATCGCACTCATGCCGTTTCCTTGGCGCTAACGCACAATTTGATGGAACCACAAACCATAGAGGCTGGCCGGGCGCCTTCGGCGAGTCGCTAGACCGTCCAACTCGGGGAGCCATATCTGTCTATCCCATCGTTAATCACCGAATCGTCCACCCAGGTATATCCTCACAGAAAGAGCAGGTTCAAGAACTCAACCTCATTGCCTATCCCACGGCTGGCTCATGCTGTGCCATCGCTGTCCACATGAGGAGACCACTATGTCGCGAAGCCGTGTGGAAGCGGACCTTGCTCAGGACACCGGAGGCGAATGTGCTTCTGTTGGCGCCTGGTGTAACGCGCCTTACACACTTCGGAAACGTTCTAAAGCCTTGTAAATGGCACAAGTCCCGAATTCCAGCGATTCAACTGGAATCCGCTCATCAGCAGCATGAATGAGCTGCAAGAAATCAAACCCCTCAGGCGGGTTCATGGGCAGGAACCCATATGTCTGAATTCCTAAGCGAGAGAAGAAACGCGCATCTGTAGTACCAGACAACAGCAGCGGCACGGGAATGCCGGCCGGGTCAAGCTCGCGCAGAATGTCCGCCAGGGTGTCGAACAACCCCATGTTTGGCTCAGCAGGGCCAGGGTCGTGCCGAGTAACTTCCAGCTCTGCGTCATCGCCGATGACCTGTCGCAGTTCAGCCATCATGTCGTCAGGAGTATAGCCTGGGAGCAGGCGCCCATCCAGCTTAAGGACAATTTCGCTGGGGATGACGTTGATTTTCTCCCCACCCTGGACAACCGTTGCGTTGACCGTGTTGTGCAGCAATGGATCAAACATTAATCCTTGCTGTCCGAGTTCGTCTAGGACTTTGTCCGTCAAACTCGGATCGGCAAGCTGGGTCAAGGCCGAGCTCATCGGGGAAGGTACAGCCGTAGCAATCGACCCGAGCATTTGCCGTGCCACGGGCGTAACATGTACTGGCAGACGGCGCTGGTCCAGGCGTTGGAGTAGCTGGGCAAGCTTGGCCATGGCACCACCGTGCACAGGAAAGGAACCATGCCCACCCCGCCCGCGCAGAGTAGCCTGCATCCAGCACACCTGCTTTTCGGCAACTTGAATAGGATATAACTTCCGCTCGCCGACATATATTGGAAAACCTCCAAACTCCCCGATAGCGTAACGAACGCCCTGAAACTGCTCGGCATGGTGCTCTACCAGGTACCTGGCCCCACAATCGCCGCCGGCTTCCTCATCACTCAAGATGGCGAGAATGATGTCACCTGGCGGGCTCAGGCCCTCAGCCCGAGCATGCAGAAAAGCAGCCAGCATCATGGCCACGCCACCTTTCATGTCCAGGGCACCCCGGCCCCAGACGCAGCCATCTACAACCCTCCCCGCGAACGGTGGCTGTTTCCACGATTGGTCAGCGGTGGTTACCACGTCCACATGCCCGTAAAGCAACAGCGGTGGTGACTCGCCTTGACCAGCTAAGCGAGCCACAAGATTGGGGCGCTTGGCATCACGGGCGAAGAGTGTTGTCTCAAAGCCTGCCGTTGTCAATAGGTGGTTTATGTAGGCAACACACTCCGCTTCGTTGCCCGGGGGATTGGTCGTGTCGAAACGAATGAGGCTTTGCAGCAGTTCTACTGGACGCTCATGGATGGTAGCCAGGTCACTTACCGATGGTATAGACATTCCTGCCCCACTAGCCGGATTGCAGGGATACATGGTGCGAGAGCGTCGCCCTCGGTATCTGAATAGGCGAAGTCTTCATGTGCCCATATTGTACTTCAAACTCGGGAAGTGCACCAGCCTCCGCTATCTGAGGCCGTCTCATATGTTGTGTCTTCGATATGTTTCTGCTCCAGGCTTTGCCAAGAACCTCAAGCGTGAGCCCAAACCGCTGTATACGTGGTGACTGCGGTTGCCCGCCCAGCAAGGAAGTGCGCTGTGAGCGCCTAGCGCGCTCGATAGTTGGCCCCACCGATTCAATCTGTTGACTGAGCCGCTGGTGATCCCCCTCTCGTTTTCCCTCCCTTCCTTGGCTTGAACAACACATTCCGCAATATGATAGGCGGTATGATGGTCGTCAGGAGGCTCATCAGGACAAGAACAGCATACGTATTCTGCATAATGAGATTCTGGCTAAGCCCTATCAGTGCGACAATCATAGCCACTTCACCTCTAGGTACCATGCCTAGGCCAATGATGATAGAATCCTTCATGTTCAGACCTACAAGCTTTGCAGGAATACCGCAGCCTATGAACTTTACCAAGATGGCAACGATGGTCAGAGCCAACAAAAACCATAGCAAATCTGGCGTGATTGCATGAAAATCAATCAGAACGCCCAAAGAGACGAAGAATATAGACGCGAAGATGATTTGAAGGTGCTCAGCTCCGTCTCTGAAACTTCTGCTGTTTCTCAACCTGACTCCCGTGAGGGAAACACCCGCCAAGAAAGAGCCAATTATGGCCGATAGCCCCATAAGCTCCGCCGCCATGGCATAGAAAAAGGCGACCATAATGGCAAGAATAAAGAGACATTCAGGATACTTGGCAGCCAGCTTGGTCTTATCCAGCCTGACCATGACTTTGCTTACAATAAGACCTCCGAGGAAAACACCCGCAACCAAGAAGCCTGCTGCTTTGGCAATAGTAATAAGAACCAGGGGCAATGAGAGTGCCCCCGAGACAATCTCTTGTGAAATGGAAAGCGCCAGCAGACTGAGGACATCGTCTATTATGGCCGCACCGATTATTGCCTTTGCCGCTTTGGACTGTAGCTTGCCCATCTCCTTCAGAACATTTGCCGTGATAGCTATACTTGTTGCCGTCAGGGCAGTTCCAATGAAAATAGAGGCGGCGTAGTCATAACCAAACAACTTGGCTAAGTAGAACCCTCCAAGCCAGGGGACAACAATTCCAAAAAGGGCTATGGCGAGGTATTTGATATTAGCGATCTCTCTCACATCGAAATGCAAGCCTATGGTAAAAAGCAGGACAACAGCGCCCAGATGCCCTAAGCTTGACACGAATTCTGTGTAAGTGACCAAGCCCAACAAACTCGGCCCTACTACTATACCTGCAAGGATTATGCCCACGACGGCAGACTGGTTTATCCAATATGCGATGAGATAACCTGCCAAAGCCACAAACAACAGCAGGCTCATCTGAAATTCTATTGAAGAGAGTATTCCTTGCTCAGCTAGCAATGGTATCTCCGCACTATTCCTCTGGATTGCATGAGGAGAACAATGCCTTCCGTCAGGCCTATCTTGGCGAACCATCTCCGGCGGAGGGAAAGCGCACCTGAAGCGGTTTCATGCACCATGAGCAGTGAAATCATGATTGTCAGATTCGGGATTACCAGCGCTACCCAGACAAGGTATCCCAAAGGCGATCTGCCTCATATTCATTGTGGGCCGCGATTCAGGTTCTGAGTCCCGATTATACACCCAGCCAAGGCGAAGTGGAATACTCTGTCTTAGGTGTGCAGGGCTCTTGGCTTCTTCTCAGGAATTCTGACGATTACTAGGGACTATACGTAGTTACGAGCAGGGCGCCCCAACAGCAATGCGGTATACTCGTGCATTCATAGCATAATCAGGTAGTTGACGACATTTGACACACATGACCATAGAACTCAGGTCTTCGGTCAGCGATAAAGTCGACCTCATGCTGCCCAGGGATAACTACGAAATACTTCTGGCGGGCTTCCGCCGGTTCAATCTCTGCATAAAGGATCTCCTCGCCATTGGGCTTGCCTTCTGCCAAAGAGCGGCCAAACCAATGAGTGATGATGCTGCGACCAAGAAACTTGGTCCCGCGTTCCTCACCAACACGGTCGACCGCAATACAAAAGACGCGGTTCTCAACGGCCCTGGCGGGCACGATGTAGTCAGGATAGACCGTGCCAGTTGCGGGCCAATTCGATGGGAAGACCAGCAAGTCAGCGCCCTGCAATGCTAGAACCCGAGAGTATTCAGGAAACATCAGGTCGTAGCAGATGCCCATCCCGATCTTGCCCACCTCGGTGTCGTACACAGTCGGCGGCAGGTCACCATGGTCCAGGAAGCGGTCGACCCCCAGATAGGGAAGGTGCAGTTTGCGATGTTTTCCCACCAAACCACGGCGACCTAGCAACGCCGCCGCGTTGTAGCACTTGTCTCCGTCTTTTTCGAGGAGACCAAGGACAACATATACACCCAGCTCCCGACAGAGCGCCGCAATCCTCTCCGTGCCGGGACCTGGAATCGGTTCGGCTACGAGAAGGGCCTCCTCCAGGCCGGAAAAGCAATAACCCGTCAGGGCACATTCGGGGAGAACGATGAGCCTAGCCCCTTCCCCGGCAGCGAGCCGAATCAGTTCCAGGCATCTTGCCAAATTGCTCTCCTTCTGGAGGATTCTGGGTTCCATTTGCAGGCCGGCAATCTTCACTTTCTCAGCCATCGCCATTGCTCCCTCCCATCTCGGACGATTATGAAAACGTTCTTCAA
>JAUVVE010000072.1 GCA_030604795.1 Dehalococcoidia bacterium
CGATACCCAGGTGTTGTATCCGTGACTTCAACGACTTCGCCATCTGGTATACCCCAGGGGTAGCTGAGCCCTGTAGGGCCATTCAGGCAGACAAAGAGAGAGTTTATGAACTCACCAACAAATGGAATACTGTAGCTGTCGTTTCTGACGGCACCCGGGTTCTAGGCCTGGGTGACATTGGCCCCGAGGCTGGCATGCCGGTAATGGAAGGCAAGGCATTACTGTTCAAATACCTAGGTGGCGTCGATGCTGTGCCTATCTGTCTCGATACCAAAGACCCCGATGAAATTATCCAGGCGGTAAAATGGCTTCAGCCATCCTTTGGCGGTATTAACCTAGAGGACATCTCCAATCCGAAGTGCTTCTACATCCTCGACCGATTAAGAGCAGAGGCACAGATTCCAGTATGGCATGACGACCAGCAGGGAACAGCGGCTGTCACCCTCGCTGGACTAATCAACGCCCTAAAGATTGTGGGTAAGAAAAAAGAGGATGTTAAGCTTGCTGTTGTCGGGGTCGGCGCAGCCAATGTAGCCATCCTGAGGGTACTTTTTGCTGACGGATTTGGGCCGGCAAACACCATAGTTATAGATAGCAAAGCCATTCTCCACACGGGCCGAACCGACCTCGAGGAGAAGCAAGAGGAGAACCCATACAAATGGGACCTGTGCCAGAGAACTAACCCGGAGAAAAGAAGCGGAGGGATAGCCGAAGCCCTAAAGGGGGCTGACGTCTGTATCTCGCTGTCGAAGTCAGGCCCGGGCGTAATTCTACCTGAGTGGGTCAAAGGTATGTCCAAAGATGCCATAGTCTTTGCCTGCGCTAACCCCATCCCGGAAATCTGGCCATGGGAAGCCAAGGAGGCTGGAGCCAGAATCATGGCCACAGGGAGGTCAGATTTCCCCAACCAGGTAAATAACTCCATCGGCTTCCCTGGAATCTTTCGCGGCACGTTAGATGTTAGGGCCAGAACTATCACCGACGAGATGTGTATAGTTGCCGCCTATGAGCTGGCCAAGTGCGCTGAAGATAGAGGCATAAACGAGGACAATATCGCTCCCACTATGGCAGAATGGGAGGTTTTCGTCAGAGAGGCCGTGGCTGTAGGACTCAAGGCTATCGAGCAAGGAGTAGCTCGAGAAAAGGTCAGTCGCCAAGAGCTCACCAGGCGAGTTGAAACCATAATCAAGAACGCTAGAGAGACAACGGCCCTTCTCATGAAAGAAGGCTACATCCCTCCGGCACCTGAAGACTAGCCACATAGCCGCTATCTTTGTAGAAAGGAGCGCCGCCAAAATGAGGGACATCGACTGCAAGCAGATTAGCGAAACCGTATCCAGCCTGTTTCAAGAAGCTTGTCTTTACCTTCCCGAAGATGTACTCGCCGCTCTCAAGCAAGCGAAAGAGACTGAAGAGTCCCCTGTAGCTAAGGATGTGTTGGACAAGATGCTCGAGAATACTCAAATCTCCTCCAGAGAGAAAACCCCGTTATGCCAGGACACCGGTACCGCGGTCGTCTTCTTGGAGATTGGGCAGGAAGTCCACATAACCGGCGGTGACCTGTACACGGCCATAAACGAGGGAGTGCGCCAAGGATATGAAAAAGGCTATCTGCGCAAGTCCATGGTGGGGCAGCCTTTTTCGGCCCGAGTCAACACCAAAGATAACACCCCAGCTGTCATCCACACTGACATTGTTCCTGGGGATACGCTCAAGATTAGCGTCATGCCCAAGGGAGGTGGCTCTGAAAACTGTTCTCGCCTAACTATGCTGACTCCGGCAAAAGGTCGTCAAGGGATCATAGATTTCGTGGTAAACCTGCTCAATGAGTCTGGTAGCAATCCATGCCCGCCGGTCATTATCGGCCTTGGCATAGGAGGAACAACGGACAAAACCATGGCTCTGGCCAAAAAGGCATTAATGCGCAAAGTGGGTGAGCCAAATCCAGACCCCGAGGTCGCTGAACTGGAAAAGGAAATCCTGCAACGAATTAACAACCTAGGCATTGGACCAATGGGATATGGCGGCAGGACAACCGCTCTAGCGGTTCATGCCGAGGTTTTCCCCGCCCATATTGCCAGCCTGCCGGTTGCAGTTAACGTGCAGTGCTGGTGCGCTCGTCATAAGGAGGCAACACTATAACGAACAGAAAACACGACATCATAATCTTGGGCTCCGGACTCGCTGGACTGCGAGCAGCCGTAGAAGTCGCACGAAACAACTCCGAAGCTGATATTGCCATTGTCTCCAAAGTCCAGCTCATGCGCGCTCATTCGGTCTGTGCTGAGGGTGGCACTGCGGCGGTCATGCAATCGGACCAGGGAGACAGTTTAGAGCTTCATGCCTGGGACACAATCAGAGGCGCCGATTTTCTTTGTGACCAAGATGTCGTGATGCGCTTCGTCGAAGAAATGCCAAAGGAAATCCTGCTTTTGGAGCATTGGGGAATTCCCTGGTCACGTCGCCCTGATGGGCGGATTGATCAGCGACCATTCGGAGGCCACAGCTACAATCGAGCTACATTCGCCGCTGATAAGACCGGTTTCTTCGAAATGCAAACCCTGTACGATACTCTACAAAAACATACCAATGTAAGCAGGTACGATGAATGTTACGTCAGCTCAATCCTGATAAAAGACAATGTATTCTGCGGCGTAACCGTTTGGGACCTGACCAGCGGTGAGTTCTTCCTTGTTCAGGGCAAAGCCTTAATTATCGCTGCCGGCGGTGCTTGCCGCATGTTCGGCTTCACCACCTACTCTCTCACCGCCACTGGTGATGGCGTTGCCATGGCTTACCGAGCCGGACTACCCATCAAAGACCTGGAGTTTGTCCAGTTTCACCCTACTGGCCTGGTCCCTTCCGGTATCCTTATTACAGAGGCGGCACGGGGTGAAGGCGGCCACCTGCTCAACAACAAAGGCGAACGATTCATGGAGAAATATGCTTCGACTAAGATGGAATTAGCTCCCCGAGATATCATCGCCCGCTCCGAGATAACCGAAATCGAAGAGGGCAGGGGGTTTCCCGAACCCCATGGCCTCGACTACGTTCATATTGATCTGCGCCACCTTGGCGCCGATACAATCAACGAACGGCTGCCCTTGATTCGAGAGGTCGCCATAAAATTCAATTTCATCGACCCCATATACGAGCCGATTCCTATTCGACCGGCTGCCCATTATACTATGGGCGGCATTCACACTGATATCGACGGAGCTACGCCGGTAGAGGGCATCTGGGTAGCTGGAGAGGCTGGCTGCGAATCTCTTCACGGTGCAAACCGTCTCGGTTCGAACTCAACCGCCGAGTGCCTTGTCTGGGGCAAAACCACTGGAGCGAAGGCTGCTAGCCATATCTCGAAACAGCGAGCTTTGCCCCCAGCGCCCAAAGAAGCGGCTTTGAAAGACGAAGAGGCGCAAGTTTTCGACAGATTCAGTTCTACCGGCAAGGAAAGCTCCTACGCCTTGCGCAAAGAGCTACAGAAAACGATGGACAGCCAGGTTGGCGTTTACCGCACTGGCCCAGACCTGGAAGCAGCTCTAAATAGAATCAAGGAACTGAAGCAATTGGTGCCAAATATCCAAGTCAAAGACCACGGACGCATCTATAATACTGACCTGCTAAGTGCCCTGGAAAGTGACAATCTCCTTGACTTAGCTGAAATCGTTGTTGCCGGTGCTCTAGCCCGTACCGAGTCCCGAGGGGCTCATTCCCGGCGAGACTTTCCACAGCGGGATGATGTGAACTGGCTCAAACACACTCTGGCCTACTACACACCCGAAGGACCACGGCTCGACTACATCCCTGTAAACATCACGATGTGGCAGCCAGTTGAAAGGAAATATTAAGGGGTTAACGGTGAAGCAAATACAACCTCGACAGAATTATCTGGGGCCCGGCGGTTGGGTATGGGCAGGCAAATACAAACTAGAGCGCTACCTTTACCTTCTCCACAGGATAACCGGCCTGGGAATCCTGCTTTTCCTGTTAATTCATCTAGTCATGACTACCATTTTCCGTATTCAAGGCCAGGACGTCTGGGAAGCTACAATAGCGCTCCTCCACAATCCGTGGTTCAAAATCGGCGAATACCTGGTCGCCGCTGCTTTTGTCTACCACGCCTTGAATGGCTTGCGCCTGATCTTACAGGAATTGGGCTTCGCCATGGGCCGACCCACCCCACCCATATACCCATACAAGGACTCATTGCGCAAGAAGCGGCCCTGGACAATCGCCCTGGTAGCGGTGATCGTCATCCTTGCCCTCGTATTCTTCTATGACTTCATAGCAGGAGGCTGGTGATGCGCAATACGTATCTGCAGTTTCTGCAACTGGTTACGGGCATATTCATAGCGGTTTTGCTAGGCATACACATGGTAATAATGCATCTCGACGCCATCCTTGGATTCTTCGGAGTCGATGTCACCGAAGCGACTTCCTGGGAATCAATGATAGAACGGGCTGGCCAAGGCGTATGGGCAGGCTTATACATAGCTCTGTTGGCTTTTGTGCTCTACCATGCCCTCAACGGACTACGGGGCATCATACTGGAGTTGGCGCCCTCAGCTACAACTGAACGCATCGTTACCTGGGTTATCATAGCTTTTGGCATCATCGCCTTCATCGGGGGCACTTATGTACCGCTGGCTCTGTTAGCCGGGCAGGAGCTATCATGAATGAAGACGGGACCAAACAGATAACCTTCAAGGTCCAGAGGTACAACTCCGAACAGGATAGCGCCCCTTACTTTCAGGAATTCATAGTTCCGGCCAGCCGGGGTACAACCGTGCTCGAAGGTCTTATATATATAAAAGAAAACCTGGATAGCACCCTGGCCTTCCGCACTTCGTGCCGCATGGGAATCTGCGGCTCCTGCGGCATGCTCATCAACAACTACCCTCACCTCGCCTGTCATACACAAATAGAAGAGTTTCACTCTGACACGCTAACGGTCAAATCTTTGCCCAACCTACCTATCATCAAAGATCTGGTACCTGGGCTGAATCCTCTTTTCGAGAACCACAAATCGGTAAAGCCCTATATCCTCCGCTATGATGAGGAGGAAATGGAAAAACCTACTGCTGAATTCGCCCAGACGCCTCAACAGCTACAGACCTTCTTGCAGTTTACTTACTGTATAAAGTGCGGTATATGTGTTGCTGCTTGCCCGACCACAGCCAGCGACAAGCTTTTCCTCGGTCCCCAAGCTCTAGCGCAGTGTTACCGCTACTGTGCTGACAACCGGGATGAAGGTGAACAGGAAAGGTTCCCTGTGGTAGACACTGACCATGGAATATGGCA
>JAUVVE010000037.1 GCA_030604795.1 Dehalococcoidia bacterium
CCAACTTTGGGCATCAGGCTAGGGTCAGGGTCAAGCCCAACACATAGCAGGCTGCTGTTTCGACGGCCAGCCGCCACAAGCTTATCGGTGAATTCCATCTCTAGCTCGACTGAATTATAGCTTAAGAAGGTAAAGCTTCCAAGCCCCCCTTGTGTAGCGTGGTGCGACGTCTTAGCGTCAGCTTGGGCGAGGCTTCAGCCTCGCACTACACGTTCCTGTTTATCAAAAATGTAGGGACACACCTTGAGGTGTGTCCCTAAAAGCACCCCCGGACAGGTCCGAAGATCTGCCCCCACTTGCATCTTCCAAGGTCACCCACCGGAGCTCGGCGCGGCAAGGCTGTAGGCTGCGCTACGCGCTGTCATTTGCCTGGTGCTATAATGGAAGCTCAAATGAATTACCGCCAGGCCGAAGACTACATCTTGAGTTTTACCGACTACGAGAAGATCCCCGGCATTGCCTATACCTCTGCAAATTATGACCTCAGGCGGATGGAGAAGCTGCTGCGGCCGTTAGGCAACCCACACCTCCGAACCCGGACGGTGCACATAGCCGGCACCAAGGGGAAGGGCAGCACAGCCGCTATGGTCGCCCAGGTGCTCATCGCCGGTGGCTACAACACGGGACTATTTACTTCCCCCCACCTACATACCCTGAGAGAACGCATCAGGGTTAGCAACAGTCTGATCTCCGAGGCTGAATTCGCCGCCTTGGTAGCAGAGCTCAAGCCAATTGTCGAGACGGTCAACCGGGAGGCCGCTTATGGCCAGCTGACCACCTTCGAGATACTGGCGGCCATCGTCTTTAGCCATTTTAGCAGGAGCCACGTTGATTTTCAGGTGCTTGAAGTAGGCTTGGGAGGCAGGCTTGATGCCACCAATGTGGCGAAAGCCGAGGTCTGTGTTATCACTTCCGTCAGCCTTGACCACACTGAGATTCTAGGCGATAGCGTTGCCAAGATAGCCGCCGAGAAGGCAGGCATAATCAAGCCAGGATGCATAGTGGTGAGCTCGCCGCAAGCAAAGGAGGCAACCGCAGTAATTGAGGAAGTTTGCCGTCAGCAACAAGCAAACCTAATTCAAGTCGGCAGAGATGTCACCTGGCAGAGGACAGGCGGCAACCTGTATCAGCAGTCAGTAATCGTTCACGGCCGAACTGGCAAATATAGCCTGACTGTTCCTCTGCTCGGCGACTACCAACTGGAGAATGCAGCCACGGCGGTGGCAGCTTTGGAAGCCCTGGCTTGGGTCGGAACCAGCATTTCCGCCCAGGACATGGCCCAAGGATTCAGCCAGGTGAGTTGGCCAGGCAGGCTTCAGATCTTGTGCCGTGAGCCCACGGTGGTAGTTGACGGGGCTCATAATGCGTATTCCATGAGGAAGGTCATTGAAGCCGTAAAGACGTACTTTGACTACGATGAGTGTTTTGTTATCTTCGGAACTTCCTGTGATAAAGACGTTCCCGGGATGGCGCGGGAACTGAAGTCTTTCGCCGATAACATCATGATTACCAGTTCTTCTCATCCCAGGGCGGCGTCTACCTCGGCACTAGCTGAGGAGTTTGCCAAGCTGGAGATAGAGGCAAAAGTGGCCGAGAACGTCCCTGCGGCATTATCTCAGGCCCTAGCTCTAGCAAGAAAGAGGGACCTTATCCTAGTTACGGGGTCACTTTTCGTTGTCGCCGAAGCAACGGATTACAGCAGTCGCCAACCTGCCACCCCAGCCTCCCCACCTCGGCAACAAGGCACGCAAGACACGGATAAGCAAAGCTAGCCAGGGACATCAGCACCAGTCGAAGCAGCAGCTTCTTCAGGCAGCATTTCGGCAAGAAGTCGCTGCAATGCCATAGTATGGCTACAGAGTCCCCATTGAGAAAAGAAGTGGCAGGTGCAACGCCATTTGCCATCCTTGTAGCTGACAGCATAGCGGCTATGCTCACCCCAAAAGTCAGCGGCAAACTCCAACAGGGTAACACGGTCGGGCTCTTGAGCATAGCGTTTGGCTTTTTCAACCTTGCCAATCATGCTGGACTGCACTAGCAACACCTCCACAAATAAGTATATAACGGAGCCCTGAAAAAGTCTATGTGACCACTTCGCCTTGCCTTTGCTCTAGGGTGGGACTAAAATAGAAGAACTTTGCAGAGCAGGAAGATACGGGACAAGATTGCTAACGCTCTGAAAGGACATGACGCCGATTATGTCGAGATTCGGCTAGAGGAGAGCGAGGTAACTGGAATTGTCTACCGTGGCGGAAGACTGGAGGAGGTAGGCAGAACGTCCAGCCTTGGTGGTAACGTCAGGGCTTTGGTCAAAGGCGGATGGGGCTTCGTTAGCTTCAACCACGTCGAGGAACTCCGGCACCACGCAGAGCTGGCCGTAAAGCAGGCGCGGCTGGTTGGCAAAGAAGACACCAAGTTCAGCCGAACAGAGCCGGTGGCTGAAATAGTGGCTGCCGAAACCAGAAAGGACCCAACCGCAGTTCCGCTGGCCTCGAAAAAGCAGTTGCTCGATGAGTACAACGCCATCATTCTGAGCACACCCAAGATCCAAACGTCAAACATCAGCTATCATGACAGCCAGAAGAAGGTTGCGCTGGCCACTTCTGAAGGCACCTACATAGAGCAGAGCAGAGTTGACCTTAACCTTCGTCTGTCGGCTATAGCCAGTGGCGATGACACGGTCCAGCAGGCCAGCATAAGTATGGGCAGCAGAGGCGATTTCGCTGCCATAGAGACTCTGCATGACCAGGTGAAAGAGATAGCCCGGCGCGCGGTCAGGCTTCTTGCAGCGCCCCAAGCTAGAGGAGGCGAGTATACCGTTGTCCTGAACCCAATCCTGGCCGGAGTATTCGCTCATGAGGCCTTCGGGCATCTATCCGAAGCCGACCATGTTTATGAAAACAGGCGGCTACAAGACTTGATGGTCCTGGGCCGAAGATTCGGCCGCAAACATCTCAATATCGTTGATGGAGCTGCCGTCCCCGGGCTGCGCGGTAGCTACAAGTATGATGATGAAGGCACTCCAGGAACAATGACATATCTTATCCGGGAAGGTGTCCTCGAAAGCAGACTCCACTCCCGAGAAACAGCAGCCAAGATGAGAGAGAAGCCTACAGGCAACGCACGTGCTCTCAATTACCGCTTCTCTCCTATAGTGCGGATGACCAACACTTTCATTGAACCTGGGGCGACATCTTTTGAAGATATGCTCAGCGACATCAAGGAAGGTATCTATGCCAAGGACTGGTACGGAGGCACAACCAGCCTCGAGATGTTCACCTTCTCCGCCGGTGAAGCTTACATGATTCGCAATGGAAAAGTAGCTGAACTGCTTCGGCCAGTAGTTCTGACCGGCAACGTCTTTACCACGTTGCGCAATATCGATGCCATTGGCAACGACCTGGAGATGAATCAGGGTGGGGGTTGCGGCAAAGGCGGACAGGCGCCATTGCCCGTTTCCAATGGCAGTCCGCATATAAGAATCCGCCGTTGCCTGGTTGGGGGTGGTTAAGTGGACGAGATCCTATCACGAGCCAAGAAGGTAGCTGGCCAGGCCGAGGTGTTTCAAGTCTCCTCCAAGAGAACTCCAGTTAATTTTGAAGCCAATCGGTTGAAACAAATCCAGACCAAAGAAAGCAGCAGTACCGTCCTGAGGCTCATTAAAGACGGCAGGATTGGCTTTGCTCAAGTTAATGGCTTTGTCCATCCCGAAGCGCTGGTTAATATAGCACTGGAGACCTGTCAATTTGGTATGCTTGCCAAATTCGATTTTCCAGGCCCAAGAGCTTATCCCCATATAGACATTTTCGATGCACAGACAGAAGAGGTGACAATCGACGACATGGTCGAGCTTGGACAGCAACTTATAGCTGCCGTGAGGCAACACACACCTGATATTGTATGCGAGGCAACGGTGTCTAAAGGTATCGCGTCAGTCCGCATGATGAACTCTGAAGGGGGCAAAGCCAGCTATAGCAAGAGCTTCTTCGACATAGGCCTCGAAGGTGTCCTCGTTCAAGACCAAGATATGCTCTTCGTTGGTGATAGCCAGAGCTCATGCCATCCCGTCCACGATTTCAAGGCCGTAGCTGAAGAGGTAACTAACCAGCTAGAACTGGCCAAGAGGAACGTGAGCGTATCGACCAAACAGATGCCAGTCATCTTCACGCCACGGGGTGTGGCCAGCTCGCTAATAGCTCCGCTGGTGGCAGCTTTCAATGGCAAATTAGTGCTTGACGGAGCTTCACCGCTCAAGGATAAACGGGGGGAGCAGTTTTTCGACAAAAGGTTCTGCCTATGGGATGATGCTACCCTGCCTTACCAGGTAGCCAGTTGCCCGTGTGACGATGAGGGGATGCCAAGCCAGCGCACGACTCTCGTCGACCACGGGGTGGTATCACAGTTCCTCTACGACCTGCAGACGGCAGCTCTGGCCAATACCCAAAGCACCGGAAACGGCAGCCGCCGCGGTGGCTTGCCCACGCCATCCCCGAGCTCCATAGTCATAGGCGAAGGCGACGTTTACTTCTGGGACATGGTAAGAGATATGAGACAAGGCTTGGTCATAGACCAGTTGATGGGTGCCGAACAGGGCAACATCTTGAATGGCGACTTCAGCGGTAACGTTCTGCTAGGCTACAAGGTGGAAAGAGGAGAAATAACAGGCAGAGTAAAGAATACCATCGTTGCTGGGAATGTGTACGAGGTCTTGAGCCAGCTTGAGGCAGTAGGGCAGGAGGCAAGGTGGGTTGGTGGTCTTCTATTGACTCCCTGCCTCTACTGCCCCAGTCTGTCAGTAGCCACGAGGTCAGGATAGGTTTGGAATGTAGCGGCACCTCAGGATGGTAGCGAGGAACGGTTGGGACAAGCGATATGAAGGACTCAGTCAGGCTCTATAAGGAACCACATTCCAAGGCATGTGACCTGATCGCCGCATGGCCTGGGATCGGAAACGTGGCCCTGATAGTTGCCGGGTATCTCAAGGACAAGTTGAATGCTGAAGAAATCGGGGAAGTTGAACCCTTCGATTTCTTTGACCCCATTGGCGTTATGGTCAAAGACAATGTGGTGGAAGCCCCTCAGTTCCCAGAAAGTAAGTTTTATTACTGGCGCAACCCCATTTCGGACAGGGATATAGTCTTGTTCATTGGCAATGAGCAACCGAGTTTCAAAGGCTATGAGCTGGCCAATTGTATTCTGAACGTCAGCCACAAATTGAGGGTCAAAAGGGTATATACCTGCGCCGCCGCTATTGCCCGAATTCACCACACCGAACAACCAAGAGTCTGGGGGGCAACCACAAATCAAGGACTTATACATGAGCTAAAGAAATACGACGTCGTTCTTCGCGGCGATATTCAAATTGCTGGGCTTAATGGCCTATTCTTGGGAGTAGCCAAAGAGAGAGGCATCGACGGTATTTGCCTGTTAGGTGAGGTGCCCGCCTATACCACTCGAATACCCAGCCCAAAGGCCGCATTGGCCATACTCCGAATCCTGACCGAAATCCTCGGCATAGACGTCAGCTTGACCGACCTGGCCAAACTGGCTAAGGAGTCAGAGGAGGAGATGAAGAAACTGGCCGCTGATGCCATGGGCGAGTTCATCGACCGGTACACTAGGCCCGTGTGGCCGCCGGAGGCAGAGGAGGACGAGGAGGACGACGACGAGGACGAAGAATAGATGACAGCAGAATCATCCACTCATGAGCAGTATATCTCCGAAATCCTGGACTCCAATAGACCTCTGGTCGATTCCAAACTAGCCTACTTGTCCGACCTCACCGGCGAGGGGTTGGAATTCCTGAAGCAGGCCTGGGTGCAAGCAGATGCCGAACGGCGGCGTCAGATCATCCCTCACCTTATCCACCTTGGCGAGGCTGACCTTAGGCTTGATTTCAGCGGTACCTTCGTTGTCTGCCTCAGCGACCCTGACGAGGCAATCAGAAGGCAGGCAATTGTGGGCTTAGAGGCAGAAGAAAACCACCGTTTTGTCGGTCCTTTGGTGCAAGCGCTGAAACAAGATACCTCTGCCAAGGTCCGGGCAGCAGCAGCCATAGCTTTAGGCAAGCTTGCGCTATTAGGCGAGCTGGGCAAGCTGTCTGCTTACTCCACTGACGAGGTGTACGCAGCTCTGCTGGAAGTCCTGGATAACGAGGCGGAGCCAGTCGAAGTAACGCGCCGTGCCCTAGAGGCTATCGCTCCTCTCAACCTGCCACGAGTCAAGGAGCTCATAGAAGAAGTCTATCATAGCGATGATGTCCAACTTAGAGCTAGCGCTGTCTACGCCATGGGACGCAACTGCGACACAGCATGGTTAACGGCTTTACTGGCCGAAGTCACCAGCCCCGAAGCCGAGATACGTTACGAGGCTGCTAATGCCTGCGGCGAACTTGGTGCTGACGAGGCTGTACCCCATCTCATAATGCGGACCAAAGATGAAGATGACCAGGTTCAGGAAGCAGCTGTAAGGGCATTGGGCAAGATAGGCGGTGAGGAAGCCAAGCAAACCCTGAACACGTTGACAAGAAGCGCTCGGCCGGGAATGCGCCATGCGGCCGAATCTGCCTTGAAGGAGCTGCACTTATGGGAGGACCCTCTATCCTCGGAGCCTTAGTCACACCAACAATATTGGCTGGCGACAAGGTCAAGCTATGCCCGAAACGTATACAAGACGCCCTCAATGATTATACTTGGCGCACGGATGCCGAGCTATGTAAGCTCGATGCCGCTCCCCCCACACTAAGCTCCCTCGAGGAATACTCGAGGGCCTATGCCGAAGAGCTGCACCGTCCTAGCCCAGTTTGCCGCTTTGCCATCGAAACCATAGATGGGAGACACATCGGCAATTGCAGTTACTTTAATGTGGACGAGACCAGTAAGGAGGCTGAGTTCGGCATCATGATTGGCGATAGGGCTTATTGGAACCAAGGTTACGGGACTGATGCCATACTCACATTATTGAATCGTGTTTTTTCGCAAACCAAGCTGGAAAGAATCTACCTCAAGACCTTGAGCTGGAATGTCCGGGCACAGAGGTGCTTTGAGAAATGCGGCTTTGCCACATGTGGAGAGCTTGTTCGCGGGGAGTACAAGTTCATAATTATGGAGATTCGCCGCCCAGTTGAACCGCCAAAGCAGCCCAAATAGGCTGAGGCCAGATTACGTGCCTCGATTGAGTAGTGGCCTGATGCCAAGAGAAGACGGCAGGGTTCGTAACAATCTCAATAGG
>JAUVVE010000129.1 GCA_030604795.1 Dehalococcoidia bacterium
GCCTTGGATCCTGCCCCAGGTAAACCCTATCCGCACCGTAGCATACCAGTTCGCGAGTCAGTGGCCGAACCTTGTCTCCCAACAAAACGGCAGCCAACCTTACCTTGAGTTGTCGAGCAAGTTCAGCCCCCTTGCCCAGAAGCTCCAAAGAGACGCTCATCAGTTCTCCCAGCCTTTGCTCAGCTATGACCCAGACCTCGTTCATGTTGCTATCAACTCCTGAATCCTGCCCACTGCTTTCTTGGCTATCTGTGAAGGTGTCCCATCCAGGATTTCCCTTCGGCGTGTTGTGTCGCGTTCAAATATCCCGGTGACCTGAGTTGGCGAACCAGCAAGCCCCGTCATTTCTGTAGTGGCTCCAATATCGGAAGCCGCCCAGACCTGCATCTCCTTACTTCTTGCTTCCATTATCGTCCATACTGTGGGCAGCCTAGGTTCGTTGATCTCCTTGGTCACTGCGAGCACGGCTGGCAGTCTCACCCTGACCTTCATATAGCCCCCCTCCAGGGCTTGCCTAGCTATCAAGCTACCCTCTTGTTCAAAGGCAATCTGTGTGACAGAGGTTACATGGGGAATATCGAGAAACTCAGCAAGTTGCGGCCCAACTTGGCCGGTGGCACTATCTATCGTCTCGTTGCCACAGAGGATGAGAGCAAAATGCCCCAGCTTCTTGATACCGCAAGCCAGCGAATAGGCAGTGGCCAGGGTATCAGCACCGGCGAAGCACTTGTCACAAAGGAGGACGGCATCGTCAGCTCCGATTGCCAATGCCTCCTCGAGCGCGCGTCTTGCCTCCGGAGGTCCCATACTAATCGCCGTCACCCTCCCCGAGGACTCCTCTCGAATCTTCAATGCCTCCTCCAGGGCATGGCGATCCAAAGGGTTTATTACTGCAGGGATCCCTTCTCTGGTTATGGTCTGTCGGCCAACATCGAGACCAATCCGGGAGAAGTGCTCTGGATGCGGAACCTGCTTAATACAGACTATGATATTAAGCGACACAGGCCCAATCTAAACCAGTACGCTACCGAGCAATAGCGCCGCCGATGATGACTCGCTGTACGTCCTGGGCTCCTGCCGCCGGCAGTAGCTCCAAGGCATCCCTGAGACGGCGCACAAGCTGGTATGCAGGGTCAAGTCCGTAGGCGCCCATTATTTCCGCCGCCTTAAGGCATACCTTGTTGGCGACATCTGTGGCATACAACTTCGCCCTGGCTATGTCCGGGCCTATCTCCCCGGGGCTCTTGCCTTGGTCCAATAGCCAACCTATGTAGTAGCATAACCATTTGGCTGCTTCAATTTCCACATTCATGTTAACCAGTGCAAACTGAACTGCTTGAAGCTGGACTATGGGCTTGCCATACAGGTTCCTCTCCTTGGCAAACCTGAGGGTCACCTCATAAGCCCCCTGGGCAATGCCCAAGCTGACTGCCGCTGCCCCGGGCCTGCCCACAGCCCCGATGCCACCGAGTGCTAGACGCACGCCTCGTCCTTCTTGGCCAACTAGGTTTTCCTTGGGAATTCGGCAATTGGTAAAAGCTAACTCACTAACGGGAATCGACCGCAGTCCCAGCCTTTCCTCCCTTCTGGGAGTTGTGAACCCCGGGGTTCCTTTCTCAACCAGCAGGAGGTTGGTGCCGTCCCCTGCTTTGGCGACGAAGCCAACGACGTCGGCCACCTCGCCCGCCGTAATAAAGACCTTACGGCCGTTGACATTGTACTCATCCCCTACCAATTCGGCAGTCGTCTGGAGTGTCGAAGCATCAGAGCCGCCTGTCGCCTCGGTAAGGGCCCAAGCCATGACCGTATCTCCCTGGCAAAGAGGAGGCAAGTACTTCTTCTTCTGTTCTTCGCTGCCGAAGTTCTCCAATGAATACATCCCTATTTGCCCGGTCTGGAAGTAAAAGCCCAGAGGGGGATAAACTCGCGATATCTCCTCAATCATTATCATCCTGGCCAGATGTCCCATCTCCGACCCGCCGTATTCCTTCGAGGTGATTATGCCCACCAACCCCAGCTTGGCTGCTTTCTTCAACTCGTTGAATGGAAACTCTCCCTTTTCATCCAGGCTCAAGGCGTTGGGCGCGAGCTCGCTCTCGGCAAACGAGCGAACCATGTCCCTGAGCATTTCTTGCTCTCGTGTAGGACCAAAATCCATGCTAAATCCCTCCTTGCAAAAGATTCTGTGGTTGCCAAGACTCGGGTTGAAGCCCTAGCTTTGTCGCGTCTCGCCAGCCTGTCGGCAGGTCTGACAGCTATTTCTTCTTTCAGATGACAGGCAACCTAGACAGAGCCAAACCCACAGCGGCTAGCGCTGACCAGTCTTGCCTCGTCCGCAATCTACCTGCGGGCACAGAAATTATAGTGCATCACAGGGGCGATAGCAATACGACCCTGAACCTTGTTGGACATGGGTGTGGACAGGATATGATGGGCAAGTTGACACCATCGACTGCCCCGCCTACAATAGCGGTGGCGGAGGATCTGATTCTGCCAGGTAAACCGCTAAACCGCAGTCGGAGGTGCTACCATGACGGATTTGAGCGAAAAAGCGCAGGCTCTGAACAGGCTCATCAGGCCGTTGACCTTCCCCATTGCTGTGAAGCTGGTGAAGGATGCTGCCGACTTCCCCGAAAAAACCAGACGCCCCCTCAAGGACATGGGATTCAAGACGAATGTCTGTGTCGGGATGACGCTGGCCCGCAGGTACGGCTGGACCGTGGGTATCATGGCTGAGGACAATGCCTGCCCAGTTGCTTTGTACGCCTACGGATGGAGCGAGTCCGAGCCTGAGACGGAGAGGGGCATCGCCGATTTCATGAAAGCGATGAACTATGCAGCTAACGATGATGCTGTGAAGGCACGGCTGGAAACTCTCAAGCAGGCCAAGCTAGACAAGGGGCAATGTGCCGGAATCGTCTTTTCGCCCCTGGAAAGAAGCAGGGTCGAGCCGGACCTGGTCATGGTGTTTTGCAACGCGGCACAGTTGATGAGGCTGGTGCACGGAGCAACGCAGGCAACAGGCAAAAGCGTACATTCCGCTTTCGGTGGCCTCATGGCATCCTGCGGCGAAGGCGTGCTGCAAACATTTAAGACCAAGGAGCCAAAGGTAGTGCTGCCTGGAAACGGCGACAGGGTTTGGGCGATGGTGCAGGATGATGAGCTCCTTTTCACCATCCCTGCCGGTTCCCTCGATCAAGTTATCGCAGGTCTTGAAGCTACGCACCAGACTGGCATCCGATACCCCATACCCATCGACGTGAGACACGAGCCGACCTTCCCGGGACAGTCTAGATAGCTTCGGTCACGAAGCCGCTGAAAAGCGGTGGGCACTGCCTGACCGTGCCGGCGCCGGTCCGTCGCCTTTAGTGGGCCGCTATACGCAAGGGAAAGACCCAGGCAACCCTCGGGTTGCCTGGGGAGAAATATGCCGAGGGTTATTCGCTACCTCGCGGGTTTCCAGCCAAACTCAGCAAGAA
>JAUVVE010000056.1 GCA_030604795.1 Dehalococcoidia bacterium
ATCTGAGTTGTCGGGTGGAAGCGACCCAGGAGAACTTGCCGGCCGGGCAAAGTAACGTCCAGGCTTTCACGCTGCGAAGTGAGCGCCAGGCCCTTCTCTAGGCTCCCCTTTTTCTCTGCCAGCCTTGTTTCAAAAGCTCCCTTGACCTCATTGCCTCGGGCCCCGGCGACACGTCTCTCTTCCAACGGCAAATCTGCAATCGAACGCAGGATCCGTGTTAAGCTGCTTCTCCTGCCTAAGTATCGAACCCGCCAAGCCTCGAGTTCTTTGAGATCGGTGGCTCGGTCTAAGTCGCTAAAGGCCTTGGAGGCAAGCTCTTCAAGTTGATCTAGCACCATTCCTGCAATGAGAGGGGATTAGCTCTTGACTTCGTCCGAGGCCAGTGCCAATAGCTTGGAGAAACTGGAGGGATCGCTTACTGCCATCTCAGCCAATGCTTTGCGGTTGATTGCCACATTGGCTTTTCTAAGACCGTCGATAAACCGGCCGTAAGAGAGCCCGCCGGCTCGGGCCGCAGCGTTTATTCTAATGATCCACAACCGCCTCATATCACCCTTACGCTCTCGACGGTGGCAATAAGCATAATGCAAGGCATGAAGCATAGACTCATGAGCGCGCCGATACAAGGCATGCCTAGTAGCCCTATGCCCCTTAGTCAGCTTCAGCACTTTCTTGTGTCGTCGATGAGTGACTACTCCACCTTTGGCTCGTGGCAATCAGTTCCTCCCGGTTTACTTCACACCATAAGGTAGCAGTTTCTTTATCCTGGCCCTGTCCTGAGGCTGAACAGGAATTGTCTCATCATAAAGCCGCTTCGTCCTGGCTGGCTTCTTGCGCCTCAAATGGCTCTTGCCAACCTTAACACGCATGATCTTGCCGCCACCAGTTATGTGGAAACGGCTTTTGGCTCCCTTGTGAGTCTTAAGCTTTGGCATCTAGACTTCTTCCTTTACCTTCCGTTCCTTGGCTTCCACGGTTTGTCTCATCGAAATCGGCGAAAGTATCAAACTCATGATGCGGCCATTCAAAGACGGCGCACCGTCCAACGCGGCGATGTCTTTCAAATCATCTGCTACCTTCTGCAATACTCGTACACCCAGCTCCGGGTGAGTGATCTCCCGCCCCCGGAAAACCACGAACGCCCTGACCTTATCACCATCCTCCAGCAGTTTCCTGGCTACCCTAATCTTGGTCTCCAGGTCGCGGTCCTGCACCCTGGGTCTAACACGGATCTCCTTGAGCATGCCGGATCTCTGGCTCTTTCGTGCTTTCCGTTCTTTCTTCTCCTGCTCGTACCTGAACCGTCCATAATCAAGAAGCCGACACACAGGAGGAACCGCGGTAGGTGACACCTCGACTAAATCAAAGTTACGCTCGTCGGCAATCTGCATAGCTCGCTCAACCGGTAACACTCCCAATTGCTGCCCCGTTTCCCCTATGAGCCGAACCTCCCTGGCCCGAATCTGTCGGTTAACGCGCACCTTCTTGACTATGTCTCTCCTCACCTCCTTGCCATAGGTAAACCATTGCCGAAGAATATACCATATCTACCAGCAGAAATCAAAGCTTGTCTGGAGTCCTAGCTTCAATAAGCGCTCTTGCCCTACTCATGAACTCGGGCAGCGGCACCGAGCCAAGGTCTTCCCCGCTTCGCAATCGCAGGGAAAGGGTTGAGGTATCCAGTTCTTTGTCACCGACAACAAGCATGTAAGGAATCTTCATCAGCTGAGCCTCTCTTATCTTCAGGTTCATCCTCTCGGTGCGGTCATCAACCTGAACACGAACACCACCCTGCTCAATCTCACCTGCCAGCTCATGAGCATAGTCCAGATGTCGGTCGGCGATAGGAATTATGATCGCCTGAACTGGAGACAGCCATACCGGGAAGGCACCACCATAATGCTCAATAAGACAGGCCACGAACCGTTCCATGCTGCCCAGCACCGTACGATGCACCATTACCACGCGATGTTCCAGCCCGTCATCACCAATGTAGTTGACGTCAAAGCGTTCTGGCAGGTTGAAATCAACCTGAATAGTCGGACCCTGCCACAAGCGCCCCAGAGCATCTCTCAGCTTCATGTCAATCTTCGGCCCATAGAACACCCCCTCACCTGGGTCTACCACGTAATCGAGCCCAAGGTGCTCCAAAACCTTCCTTAGAGCCTCGGTGGCTTCCTCCCAGACCTGGATAGTGCCTGCATACTTCTCGGGTCGAGTAGACAGAAGCAACTCGTAATCACGGAAGCCAAACATATCCAGCATGAAACCAGCCAACCGCACTACCTCACTCACCTCACCCTCAAGTTGGTCAGGGCGACAAAAGATGTGAGCATCATCCTGAGTGAAGCCACGTACGCGCGCCAGACCGTGTAGTACCCCCGACCGCTCGTAGCGATACACCGTGCCCAACTCAGCCCAGCGCAGCGGCAGGCTGCGATAGCTGCGCAACTGAGTCTTATACATCAGAATGTGCCCCAGACAGTTCATCGGCTTGACAATATATTCTTGCCCCTCGATATCCATCGGCGAATACAAACTCTCCCGATAGAAATCCCAGTGGCCGCTGGTTTTCCACAGGTCCAGCTTGGCGATATGCGGAGTGTATACGATATCATAGCCCCGTTTCCTGTGCTCTTGCTTCCAGAAGTCCTCAATGATTTGGCGCACCAAAGCGCCTTTCGGATGCCAATGAACCAGACCTGGGCCAGCCTCTTCATGAATGCTGAAGAGGTCAAGATCCTTACCCAGTTTCCTGTGATCTCGCTTACTTGCCTCAGCCAACCGTGCCAAGTAGTCCTCAACCTCAGCCTCGGTATCAAAAGCAACACCATAAATCCTTTGCAGCATTGGACGCTTTTCGTCACCTCGCCAGTAAGCTCCAGCAATGCCGGTAAGCTTGAAAACCTTGACATCACCGGTTGAATCTACGTGAGGCCCGCGGCACAAATCAACGAAGGAGCCTTGCCTGTAGGTACCCACTGTCTCATCGGGCAGCTCCTGAATAAGCTCCAATTTGTAGGGCTGCGCGGAAAACAACTCCATTGCCTGCGCCTTGTCCATCTCTTCCCTAACAAAAGGAGAGTTCGCGGCAACTACATCCTTCATCCTGGCTTCAATTGTCGGCAGGTCTTCAGGGACTAGAGTCCGCGACAGCTCAAAGTCGTAATAGAAGCCATCCTCTATGGCTGGACCGATGCCAAATTTGGCCTCAGGGAAAAGGGACTGGACAGCCTCAGCCATAACGTGAGCAGCCGAATGCCGCATCCGTTCCAATCTGGCCTTTCTTTCCTCCACAGCCATCTTCAAATCCTCACACTAAACAAAGACCCCGCGCCATAATGAGCGAGAGGTCAACCCCGGACTGACTCTACTCAGCCGCCAGCCGGGTCTCACAAGGCAGTACGCAAATGCTTTCCGTTAACCTATTCCTATATCAGGCGGTGCCACACTTGAACCGCTGGTCTGTGCATTGACGACACGGTGTTCCGACCCCCACACTCACCACCCATCACTGCTGAATTCTACCAGTGCCCGTCTAGATAGTCAAGCTGTCTTTTGAGCCTGCCAAATTATTGAATAAGTTCAGACTTGAGTCTATACTATAACGTCTTGTGTCACTTTCTGAACCCTTTCTCGGTTCAGCCTCCATCCTAATTCAAGACACACAGACATGGGAGGGCCACCGTGAAAGCAGGAAACCGCCAGAACCTTGAGTACATTTTCAATCCGAGAGCCGTTGCCGTAATAGGAGCATCCCAAGGTGATGACTTCGCACAAGCCCTGATGAGAACAAAGATCAGGGACAATCTGTTCTTGGTTAACCCAAAGCATAAGGAACTCCTTGGCAAGAACTGTTACGCCAGCATCCTAGACATTGAAGACGCAATTGACTATGCCATCATAGCAGTGCCAGCATCGGCAGTTCCAAAGGTACTAGGCGAGTGTATACGCAAAGGAGTAAAGGCAGCTCACGTTTTTTCCGCAGGTTTCAGTGAGACTGGGCTGGAAGAAAGGAAAAGATTGGAGGACGAGGTGAAGGAGACGGTGAAGGGCAAGATCAGGCTGATTGGGCCCAATTGCATGGGAATCTACTGCCCCAAATCCGGGCTATCCTTTAGTGCCGATGCGTCAACCGAGGAAGGGACAGTTGGCATAATTTCGCAAAGTGGAACCTTTGCAGAGCTGTTTGCATCGACCGGAAAGATGAGAAACATCAAGTTGAGCAAGGCAATCAGTTACGGGAATGCCATAGACCTAGATTGCCCGGATTTCCTGGAATATTTGGCGCAAGACCCAGAAACAGAGGTAATCGCGTTATACATGGAGGGCACAAGGAACGGCAGGCGTCTCAAATCAGAGCTGGGTAAGGCCGCGAGGAAAAAACCTGTAGTGGTACTAAAAGGAGGAATAACAAGGCATGGCAGCAGAGCTGCATCTTCGCATACCGGATCCCTAGCCGGTTCAGCAGAGACCTGGAGCGCGCTTTTCAGGCAGACTGGTGTACTTCAAGTGGACAACTACGATGAATTGGTAGATACCGTCCTGGCGCTCACCTGCTCGCCTCTTCCTTCCGGAAAGGGAGTCTCCATTATCACCCACTCCGGCGGCTTCAGCGTGATTGAAACCGACTTGTGCGTCAAGGCGGGCTTGGAAGTACCTCAATTCGGCGAACAAACAATAAGGGAATTGAGAAAGATAGTCCCAACTGCAGGGACAGGCGTCGGAAACCCGTTGGATGCTTGGCCCATATACTACGATATGCCGGGAATGCCAGGAACACTCTCTGACGCCATCAGAATTATAGCTCTCGATAAGAACATACACTCGTTAGTGCTGCACTTTGACGAGTTGAGGTACCTGAAGCGCGCGTTGGGCGAAGCACTCGATGATCACCTGAAGAACCTTATCAACGTTATGATAAACGGGTGCGAATACGCTCGGGACACAATCGGGAAACCAGTAATGATCTGCGTTTCAGTTGACGCATATTCAGAAGACGAGGAAGACAGACGGTATCACCTGATGGCCAAGAAGGCATTCGAGAGCAAGCGATTCCCGGTATACCCCTCGCTTAACGCGTCAACCAAAGCCTTGTTTAACCTCTATAGATACGGCAGGCGCTTCCGTGACCAGTAGCCTCACCATTTCGATGCCTTAAGCCGATTCAGCAAGTCTCTAGACAGTCGACTGGAGTTCCTTGCTCACCCCATATGGGCTTCACCCCATATAGCAGCATAGCCGTCCGAACCAGCTCGGTACACTGGGCTACTTCACCGAAGCATCTGCCCGCAGCCTAGCGCCATCGAAGGCAATGTGATTCGGCTCTGCCATCCCTCAAAGAGACACAATCCGACCAGCTCCACGTATAAATGCGGAAGTACACCAGCGTGGCCAGCATGTAAGACACAAGTCATTCGCAGGTGGGAACATTGCAGTCCTGACAAGAACATGAAGTCGGTGACGACCTTTGGCTCTGGGGAGATCCTTCGGGCGTCGCACATATCCGACTGCGGGCACAAATGAATCCCCTCAACAGCACATCAAGATGATGGGCCAAAGTGGACAATAGACAGGACTTTTAGTCTGGCCTTCAGCCTGACCACCTAGCTACGGTTTCCTCGACTGTAGCTTGATGATGCCTCAGATGCAACAATCCGGGCAAATATTAACCCCCAGATGAGTTTAAGACTATTGACATTGTGGCCAGGAATGCTCTATCGTAGATGGTCAAAAAGGGAGGTAGACCTAATGCAGGCGTACTGTATGAAGTGCCGGACCAAGAGGGAAATGAAGGATGCCAGGAGCATAACCATGAAGAATGGCAAGCCGGCGACTCAGGGCGTATGCCCCGTATGCGGGACTAAGATGTTCAGGATAGGAAAGAGCTGAAGCTACGGGTCTCGAGACCTAACGAAAGCTAGGCATCCGTATCGGATACCTAGCTTTCTTATTGACGACCACACAATCTGGACTTTTGGAAATGGGGCAGCGAAACAGCTAACGTGAGTCAGCCTAATCGAGTGTGAAATAAAATGTTGCGCCCTTTTCTATCTCGCCTTCGG
>JAUVVE010000097.1 GCA_030604795.1 Dehalococcoidia bacterium
GATAGCGAAGTATGTGGAGGACGGCAAATGCTGTGTCGACATCGAGGCATGGGCCAAGAATCAGAGAGACGAGTGGTCAATGCCCCCCCATACCTCGACAGTAATCCTCCTCTCAAAGGAACATGGGCCAGTGGTCTACCCTGACCCTGCCCCTGAGCTGGCGGAAGAGGTAAAGAGGGCAAGACCTCTAGATGAAATGATTAGAGAAGGATTAATCTGAGAGCTGCTTCGTTGGACGGCGAAACTGCAAGCCTCGTGAAGAAGGATTGAACAATGGTGAAAGATAGGCAAGAAGAGTACAGACGGAGATTCATCTCCGCTGAGCAGGCGGCACAAATGGTGAAGTCGGGCGATGTAGTTGTCTTTACTCCAGGGCGGGAAGCATTTGCCGTTGGATTAGCCATAGCCGCTCGCAAGGAGGAACTCAAGAACGTTTCGCTCTTCCTCCCTCATCCGGGATACGATTTCGGCTGGTATGACGAGGGCTGGCAGGATTCCTTCAAGATCATCATTGCGATGCCTACGGCGACGTGCCAAGAAGCGGTGGATGCCAGGAGGTGTGACTTAATTCCTCTTCCCATTGCTAGCGGTCTGATAAGCGCGCCCGACATTGTTCTTACTGAAGTGTCACCTCCGGACGAAAAGGGGTTGTGCAGCTTCGGTCAGTCGCTGTGGAGCAAGAAGAAACAAATCAGAGAGGGCAAACTAGTAATCGCCGAGGTGAATGACAGGCTCATCAGGACTTACGGTGACAACTTCATCCATGTTTCGGAGATAGACTATTTCGTGGAGCACATACCGTCAGGTGCTGGTTTCGCCATGGGCAGCCTAGCAGGAAGAGCTAAGAGGGAACCGCCCCCGTACCTCAGGGATATCGCCGGTTACGTTCTCGAACTGATTACGGACGGCGACACCATTCAAATAGGAGTTGGCCGAACAACCGAGCCTCTGGTCCTATTGGGAATGCTTGATGGCAAGCATGATCTTGGAATGCATTCTGAGGCAACGCCGCCTGGAGTAATCACCAAGGTAAGAGACGGAGTCATTAATGGTAGTCGGAAGACCATAAACCGGGGAAAGGTGACTGTGACCGCCCTGGGTGGAGGCTCCAAAGAGGAAATGGAATGGGCCAGCGACAACCCTCTATTCGAGTTGGTTGATGTGGACTACCTAGAGGACATTAGTGTTATTGCCGCTCACGAGAACATGGTGGCTATCAACAATGCCCTGGTTATTCAACTCGATGGGTCCATAGGTGCCGAGTCTATAGGTAGGCGCTTACTATCAGCAGCCGGGGGCCAAACAGCGTTCGTAGTTGGCGCTTTGATGTCCTCGGGAGGGAGGTCAATTACTGTTCTTCCTTCCACAAGTCGCGGTGTCTCCCGTATTGTCCCCACCTTTGAGCCAGGGACGGTGGTAACCATCCCCCGGAACCTGGCCGATGATGTGGTTACCGAGTATGGAATCGCCCATCTTCGACAAAAGCCACTGAAGGAGAGAGCCCTAGCGCTTATTGGTATCGCCCACCCAGATTTCCGCGCTGACCTGGAGAAAGAAGCCGCCAAATTGTTCTAGACGCACCAGAAATCCATCCACATTCATTCAGCTAGAATGTGGGCCCCTCCTTCAGATAACCGAAAGGTGCAGACCTGTTTATCTCGGCGCAGGTTTGCTCGCCGCCAGCAACACGGATTGACAAATCAAAGATCTCCTGCCCGACTTCATCAATTGTCCTGCCCTCGTCTATTATGGAGCCGGCGTTAACATCCATGTCGCCGGGCATCTTGTTGTAGACTTGCGAATTGCTGGACACCTTTATCACAGGAACTGCCGGAAAGCCGGCCGTTGAGCCCCGGCCGGTGGTGAAAATGATTATCTGGGCTCCGCCCGCCGCCATGCCAGCCATCGACTCGATATCGTAGCCAGGAGTATCCATGATAACGAGGCCACGCTTTGACGGACAGTCAGCATACTCGACCACCTCGTTAATCAGCGTCGTGCCGGCCTTGGTGATGCACCCGAGCGATTTCTCGGTTATGGACGAAAGGCCTCCCTCGATATTGCCCGGCGCTATGACCATACCCGCCAGCTCACCGAGAGAGGCGCGCACACGCTTCTCCTGCTCGTTTACCAGCCGCTCGACCTGTTCGCCCAACTCGGTAGTGGCGCAACGGCGCTTGAGTATGTGGGCTGTACCTATCATCTCAGTCGTTTCGGCCAGGATTACCGTGGCGCCCTCACGTACAAAATGGTCGGCGGCACCGCCGACCGCGGGATTTGCCGTTATGCCCGAGAAGGCATCTGACCCGCCGCACTCAAGGCCTACTACAAGCTCGCTCACCGGCACCACCACGCGCTGCTGGGTTTCCAATCCTTTCAGCAATCTCGTGGCGACTTCTATGCCTTTCGCCGTGGTGGCAGCACTGCCGCCAGCTTGTTGAATGACCAGAGCTTCTGCAGGTTTGCTCTGCGCCGACTGTACCAGCAGCTCGCTGCTTACGAATTCACAGCCTAACCCGATGACAAGTGCCGCGCCAACATTGGGGTTGTTGATTAATCCTGCCAGGACGCGCCGGCTGACGCGGGTGTCCTCCGGTCCGCAGCCGCACCCGTAAGCGTGGGTGACGGTCACAACCTCTGGTAAGGCACGGCCTATCGCCTCCACAACGCCGTTAGCGCAGCAGACCGACGACATTACAAGCACGTGGTTCCGAACGCCAAACTTGCCGTCTTCACGCCCATATCCCAAGAATTCCATAGATGTTACCTCCACATCACATCAATGACTGGTACGCGACACGAGCAGGCGCTAGAGTCACTCTTTCAGGTCCCCAGCAACAGGTTGGGTATTGTGAACATGCACCCACCCACCCCGTTCTATGTCGCACGTCGCCCGGACTATCGGCTCGCCGTAGCGCAACACGTCCTCGCCGGCGGCAATCGGCACCAGCGCAATCTTGTGCCCCGGCTCTATGTCCTCAGCGGACTCAAACAGCCCTTCCCCGTTCACAACGGCCAGGCTACCCTTCTTTATGAGCTGCGTAGCAATGGCAACGTTATCGCTTTCATTGACCTTGACAGCGTTGCTTTTCACGAAGTCTCCCTCCTCACCCGGGCTTCCATCAGCACAGGAGCAGATGGACCACGGCACCATCATCCTTGAAGTCCTGCTGATGGCCACCTCCGGCCGCCACGAGCCACTTCTACCGCGCTTCTCCACGCCTTGCCAACAGCTCAGCACTGTGCATGACCTTGATGGCATTGCTTTCCATGAATTGTCCCTCTTCACCCAGGCTACATCGGCGCACGACTACGTGACCACACCACCATCATTCTCGGGGTCCCAATTAGCCGGCCCTAGCCAACACGAGCCGCTGCTACGGGGCTTTCCCACACTTCGCCAGAAGCTCGGCGCTGTGCATGACTTTGATGTGGCTTCTCCGTTTGTCCAAGCCGCCCCTGAGCTGAAGGACACAAGGCGTACAGTTGGTAACCACCACCTCCGCGCCAGTGGCCTCTATGTTGTCTAGCTTCCGTCGCAACACCGAGTTGGATAACTCCGGATAATCGAGCGCAATCTTGCCGCCAAAGCCGCAGCAGATATCAGCATCAGCCATCTCTACCACTTCAAAGCCTTCCCGCTCAAGCAGCTGTCTAGGTTCACTGTGTACGCCAATCCCTCGCTTCAAATGACAGGGGTCATGGTAAGTAACCTTCTCGTTTCGCGAGGGCTTCGGCTCTGCCGAAGGAGTTAACTCAAGAACCAGTTGTGAGAAATCACGAATCTTGCCGGATAATGCCTCGGCTCGCCGGTTCCACTCTGGCTCGGCAGCGGTCAGCCTCAGATACTCCTGTTGCAGCATAGCCGCGCAGCCGGGGCACACGGTGACTACGTAGTCAGGATCACCTTCTTCCAGAGCAACGATGTTTGTTTTGACCAAGCTGAGGGCTGTTTCAGTATCACCATCGAACAATGCCGGAGCACCGCAACACCCCTGGCCCGGCGGGTGGTAAGGTTCAGCACCAGACTCGCCAAAAAAGTTCATCACGTCCTCACCAAGGTCAGGATAGGCATAAGCGGCAACACAACCGGAATAGAAAGCCACCTTGGGACGCGTCGCCACCTTTGGCGATGAGCAATCCTTCAATCGCGCACGCAACGGTTGACGTGACAGCGCCGGGAGGCTAATAGTCCGTGTCAGCGAGCTAAGCGGGTAAGGAAGGCGTCTTATCATAGAATCTCTATCAGCAAAAGGCCGCTGCAAACATGAGCCAACTTTCATCGCCTTGTCTAGCCGCGCCGGGTGTTTCAGGATGCTTCGGTATGCCATCCTGCTTTTCCATGGCAGGCCGGTTTCCGCCACCAGCTTCGCCTTTAGCCTGGTTACCAAGTGCGGTATATCGATACGAGCAGGGCAGACTTCCTTGC
>JAUVVE010000039.1 GCA_030604795.1 Dehalococcoidia bacterium
CTACCACCAGCGAAGATGAGGACAACCTGGTAGCCTGTCAGGTAGCCAAGCATAAATTTGGGACTCCCCGGACCATTGCTCGGGTCAACAATCCCAAGAATGAGAGAATCTTCAGGGAGTTGGGCGTCGATTGTCCTATTGCTGTTACTAACCTCATTCTGGACCACATAGAGGAAAAGATACCTGCACATCCGTTGGTCCATCTGCTGACTATGGCGGAGGAGGGGACGGAGATCGTTGAGGTCAGAATACGGGATGGGTCTGCAGCAGTGGGTAAGTCTGTCAAGGAGTTGTCCTTGCCCGCTGACTGCATTCTGGCTCTGCTAATGCGGAATGGGCGGAAGCCCAAGGTTCCCACCGGCGCTACCGTTCTAAAAGCCAATGACCGGATAATCGCTTTGACGCCTACCGACAGCGAGGAAGCTTTGCGCCACGAGTTGGCGGGCAGTTAGCTTTGGTGTGAGTGACAGGGATGGCTATGGTTGCTTTCCAGGGGGAGAGGGGGGCTTTCAGTGAGGACGCGGTTACCACTTTCTTTGATGATGCTCAACTTCTGCCCGGCCGTCACCTCAGCGATGTCTTTGGGGCCGTGTTGGCGGAAAAAGCCGATTTTGGCGTGGTGCCGGTAGAGAACTCTCAAGCTGGCAGCATTAATGAGACCTATGACCTATTGCTAGACTATCCCTTGCACATCTTCGGTGAAATCAATCTTAGAATAAGCCATTGTTTGATGGCTTTGCCCGGTGGGAGTCTGGATAAGATAAGGACGGTTTATTCTCATCCTCAAGCTCTGGCACAGTGTGAGGAGTTCTTGAGGAAGCTCAAGGCTGAGGTAGTGCCTACGTATGATACTGCCGGCAGCGCCAAAAGGATAAAAGAAGAAGGCCTGAGGGGATACGCGGCTGTGGCAAGCCAGCGAGCGGCTCAGATCTACGGGTTGGAAATCTTGGTGGAGAAGATTGAGACCAACGTTAGCAATTACACCAAGTTCTTCGTTATTGCCAAGCAGGAAGCTGCGCCCTCGCCGAGAAGCAAGACCTCTCTGGTGTTTGGCGTCAAGAATGCTCCCGGGGCTCTGCATGCTAGCTTGGGGGCTTTCGCCAGCAGGAACATAAACCTGACAAAGCTAGAGTCAAGGCCAAGCAAGACGAAACCCTGGGAATACATCTTCTACGTTGATTTCGAAGGGCACATAAGTGATAAGACCTGCCGGGAAGCTGTAACCCAGCTTGGCCAAGAAGCTAGTTTTGTAAAGATACTCGGGTCGTATCCTCGCGCGTGAGACTGACGCCAACTAGAGGATCCTTCGTATGCCGTCCTTCAACTTGCTGTAAGTTGCTGCCAGCGCTTCTGGCAGAACTCTGGTGTTGGATACGACCGGCATGAAGTTGGTGTCGCCCTGCCATCGAGGCACTATGTGGGTATGAAGGTGGTCTTCTACTCCAGCTCCGGCCACCTTGCCCAGATTCATTCCGATGTTGAAACCTGCCGGCGCTATTAGCTCAGTGAGCAGTCTGACGCCTAGCTTAATCATGTCAAAATGCTCCTTCGATTCCACATCAGTCAGGTCTTCGAGGCGCCCCACATGGCGATAAGGCGCTACCATAAGGTGTCCCGGGTTGTAAGGGAAGGCGTTTAGAATCATGAAGCTGCTGTCACCGCGATGAAGGATGAGATTTGACTCATCTTTGCCTTGCCTTGGTTTCTCACACAGAATGCAACTACCCTTGTCGGCTTCAAGTATGTATTGTATTCGCCACGGCGCCCAAATATGCTCCATCTATGTCCTCTGATTCATCTTACCCTCCTTCGGAGCCAATTGCAATCGTGATTGACTTTGCTGGCTGAGATTGTTATCTTTGTTGATATCGGACATGGCGAAGGTGGAGCTGAATTTCGTCACCAGAGGACGTATTCCGTGGGGCGCCAAGAGAGAAGTAGCTGGGTCGCTCCGCGAGTGCTATCGACGCTTCGGCTCCAGAGTCCCATACAAGGTTGAAGTTCACATAGTGGACAGCGAAACCACCATGCGTGATTTCCTTAAGGAGGAGAAGTTCAGGCTGGGCATAACTGCCAGCAGTGATGAGGAGTCTATTTCCTCTCACGATGCCTGGCGAGGTTACCACCGAATGATCTTCTGCTTTGAGAGATTGGCTAAGCTCAACAGATTGGCCAGGCTGGGAGCGGTGAGACACGAAGCGGCTCATAGCGTTCTCCATGGTTCCCTGGAGTACTACATTTTCAGAATGCCCGAAGATTGCCGTCATATAGCTATGATTAAAGGTATCGATTCGACCGTGTTGGAGCAGGTACTTCATCGCCTGTCTGCGGCGGTGAAAGACTTCGAGGCCACAAGGTTCTTGGTACAGCACGAGTACATCGGTTGCCAGTTTGCTTTTGCGCTGGAGTGGTTACAACCTTCGGAGTTGGATAAAGCAGCCTGGAAATCCGTCGAGGCAAATCGTCAGGCCAAGTTTGTCTATGAAACGGCTTTGCTTAGGCCGACACTGTTCGCTCATCCCTTGCTGGCGCTGCCGCGGTCAAAGAGAATCTCTCTGGAGCAACAAGTCCAGTTGGGGAGAAGGGTTGAAGAACTGGTGGAGTACCTGGGGGATGCAGAGCGGGACAAACTGCTCCAGGTGGCAAATATGATAGTCGAGGGTCTGTCCGAGGATACCCACAAGAATGTGGATGCTGCTTTGCATCAGGCTATGAGTTTGGCATAATTATCGTCAGTCGAGACTTGCTAGGGAACAAGTTGTTTTCTGGGCTTCTCCTGTCATCTAGGGTACTTTCGGCCTTTTCACTTCTGGGGCCACTGTTGATAGGCTGGTGCGTGCCAGGCGATAATCCACGTGGCCTTGGCTGAGGATGTACCCGAGTGTGTCATACCTCGGGTGACCAACCATATTTGAGGCAACTCGTGGCTTACGGAACATGTTCTGGGTAGATTCGGCGCTGGAGAAGAGATGACCGGTAGCGGTCCCAAGATATTGGGCGCAGGGTATGGTGCCCCAAGAGCGGCTCTAAACAGGTGTACTATCTAAGAGTTCCCGCTTGAGTGTGTCTAATCTCTCTTGGAAAGGCTGAGCCAATTGGCGTATCTTTTTCTGCCATTCCTCTTTAGCTTGAATGTTGACGTGGCTGATAGCTGTCCCTGAGATTCTTAGCTGGTGGAGCATCTCCCTGCCGGCTCTTTCTATCTCTTGCCTTTCCAGCTCTTCGGCCTCCCGGTACTCATCGGAAAGCTCCTTTATTTTGCCTACGGTTTTTGTTACTGCTCTGGTGTTGGCTAAGCTGAGAATGCCTTGGCCTATCTTGTCTAGTATTGGACCGTAGCCCAGGTCGATTCTTTCAACAAGCCGTTGAAGGGCGGCTCGGCTAATCAACTCTCTATCTTCACTGTCATATTTGTTCAGCTCTGCTTGCAAATATTGACTGTCATACTGACTGAGGTACTTCTCAGCGAGCGATTGACCGATTGGGCGGCATCTGTCTTGTTTTTGTTTCTGCCGTTCTTCTGGTGATAGCTCACCTAGTTTATTGGCTTTTTCTTGGGCGATTTCCCAGGCGCTCTTGATTTCTCCCACAGGTCTCGAATCTCCTTGGAATCTAATGTTTGGTCATTGCGGGCATTTTACCTTATAATTTTGTTAGGTTCAAAACTGTGGTTTATCAGTCGTCTAGTTACTATCGGTCTGTACAACTCGCTGAAGACTTCTATTGCTACATCTGGCAGGGAAGGGGCAATAATTGCAACAGTTGCCTCTTTGCCAATGTTCTACGTGGAGAGCAACCTCATGTTGTTATCGACCCGGGGCACATAACCAATGAGCTGAGGGAGGCCTGTTTTGATTACTTTGTCAAGGCTATGGATGGAGATGGCTTCAAGGTTGACGACATAGGCCTAATAATCAATACTCACAGCCATCCCGATCATTGCCAGGCGAATGAAGCGATAGTCGAGAAGAGTCAAGCCCTGGTTACGCTGTCCGAAGAAGAGGATGAATTTCGCAACACGTTAGGGGAGAAGCTGTACTCTATGCTGGGGGTGAAAGTACCCCAGTTTGAGCCGCTCTTCTACCTTAAGGAGGGCAACCTGGACTTGGGTACCAAGGATAAGGTCGCGCTTCAGGTTTTCCACACTCCAGGCCATTCCCCGGGCTCAGTTTGCCTCTACTGGCCGGATAGCAAGATTCTGATAACTGGTGACGTAGTCTTCTATGGTAGCATTGGCAGGACGGATTTCCCTACTGGCAGCATTTCCTCGCTCAAGAGAAGCATCGATAGATTGTCACAGCTTGACGTGGAGTGTTTGGTTCCCGGGCATAGCACTGAATTCGGCAGTATCGTGAAAGGTAAGCCGAACGTAAAGCGCAATTTTCAGGCAGTTAAGTTATACCTTTAGCCGTAGGTCGGTCTTTTCATGGAACCAGATGAAAAAATTCAATACGCTATAGAACACACCGAGGTAATAAGGCCACCGGAACAGAGTCTGGCTACCTTTGGGACCACCAATATATACTATTACCTCATTACCGAGCTGATGGAAAGTGCAAATGTGGTTAGGGAAGGCAGGGTGATTGCTGCCAGGCCGAAGATTGTCACACCGTCCTATCTCATTAATCTAGAAGGATTTACCACGCAGGCCAGAAGATTCATAGAGTTGATGGCAGAGAAGAATCCCCACGAGCCAGGCATTTTCTATAGCTACAGAAATGAACCGAAGGAGATGAATATCGCTTCTGAACCTGTGAAAGAAATAGTGGACAAAATCAACCGGCGGATAGATAGGCAGCATGACCCGCTGAGCGCCATTATCAAGGGTGTTGAAGAGCTATGGGATGTATCGCTGCTCAAGTTTACCTATGAGTTGACCAGAAGCTCGGTACACAGTAACGTCGCTGAGATGGAAAGACGCGGGCTTTTGCATGTGGACACTGCAGGTGTGCCCGGGGGTACTAGGAACTATATCGATGAGCTTTTTGAAAAAGCGAGACGAGACGCATCACGGGCACCTGAGCTAGTGACTGAACTGAGAAGATGGGGCTTGTTTTCTGAGTATCAAGACAGGTTCTTCAGTCTGTTCAAGAAAACGTGAGGCCTCCTGAATCCTCTTACAAATAGCTTTTGTCTTCCCGGAGGAGAGCGCTTCAGTTACAGCAATCCAAAGATTTTTCAAAAGTGAAAGGCCAAAGCCTATTGACAACGCCCTTATAATGATAATATAGTACAGTAGTCCTGGGTAATAAGTCCTGGGGGATGGCTAAGGGGTGGTGTTATGAGCCGCAGAAGGTCCAATATCGAAATAATAGCTGACATGCTCAGGGTAGGTGAGAATGGGGCTGGTAAGACTGAGATAATGTACAGTGCCAACATGAGCTATAGTCAGTTACAGAAATACCTGGGTTTCCTTATCAGCCATGGCTTTATTGACAGGTTGGAGGTAGGCAACCCGGTGGTGACCTACCGTGTGACGGAGAAAGGCCTGAGTTTGTTGGGAAGCATCGACACTGTGTTAGCAGTGCTTGACTGGAAGGATGCTTCTGACTTCTAGTCTGGGTTCCTGCAGAGTTCTTTGTGTTATGTCTGAAGCGTGCCCCTAGGTCAGTTGATTCAGTTTGAGTAGAGGGAGGAGTTGCCTATGAGCGAGAAGAGAATGCTGATAGTAGATGGTGATGTGGTAAGGAAAATAGATGAGAACCGTGGTGACATGAGTGTGGCGGATTTCATCAGTTTTCTTATCGACAGCCAGCTGAAACAGGATGTCAATGGGTACAGCAATGACCACGTGACTAAGGAAGAGTTCCAGCAGTTCGAGCAGGGGATAAGGGAGCTGCTGCGAAACTTCCTTGAGTTCTTTCTCAGCTACGGGCTAGAGTTGGGTAAAGAGCCGACTGATAAAGAGCTTGAGGCGCTGACCAAGAAACTGCAAGTCCTGGGTGCCTCAGCTAAGGCCAAGAATTCCCAGTAAACCTCATACGTTTCCTCGTTGAGTCCTCGTCTTACCCCCTCTTTCCAATCTGATAGAACTATCTTCTAGAACACAATCCCTTCCCAAGTGACGCCAAACGTGCCATAGTATTGTTCGGTTTGGTTACCTAGGGAGGTGTATTGTGTCCAAAATCAGGGAGCTTCTTAAACAAGGCAGGCATGAAGAGCTATGGCAGATGTGCTGTGGCTTTATTGACCTGAGTCTAGAGCAGTTTATGGCTATCCAGCGGCGGCTATTGCTGGAGCAGATCGAGCTGTTGAAGTATTGTGAGCACGGGAGAAAGGTGATGCGCGGCGCCATGCCCGACACTGTGGAGGAATTCAGAGAGCAGGTGCCGCTGACTACTTATGCTGACTATTGCCCTGAGCTTCTGGAGAAAAGAGAGGATATCCTGCCGGCAAAGCCGTTTGCGTGGCAACATAGTTCGGGCAAGTCTGGGGAGTACCCTTGTAAATGGGTACCGGTCAGCCAGAGACTTGCCCATGAACTGGGGATAGTGATGTTTGGAGTCGGAGCTTTTGCCAGTTGCAAGAGAAGGGGTGACCTCTCCAAGGCTAGTAAGGAACATCCAAAAATCGTCTATGCCGTAGCTCCCCAGCCCTACACCTCTGGTGTACTTACCCATATCATGCAGCAACAGGTTGACTCGCGTTATCTACCTCCTCTGGACCAAGCCGAGAATATGACCTTTTACGAGAGGATACAGGAGGGCTTTCGGCTGGCTTTGTCGCAGGGGTTTGACTACTTCTTCGGTTTGTCGCTTGTCCTGGTTGCCATTGGGGAGCAGTTCAGGCAGCAGTCACGCGGGGTAAAGATTCTTCCTCTGTTGTCCCAGCCGAGGGCGCTATTTCGGCTAACCAAGGGATTGATCAAGAGCAAGCTGGCCCGGCGTCCTATGATGCCTAAAGACCTGTGGTCGGTTAGCGGAATCATGAGCGGCGGCACTGACTGCTCTGTGTTGAAGCACAGAATCAAGGAGCTGTGGGGGAGATATCCCCTGGAGACCTATACTTGTACCGAAGGTGGCGTCATAGCTACGCAGACCTGGGACCATGGCGGCATGACGTTCATCCCCAACCTTAACTTCCTTGAATTCATC
>JAUVVE010000054.1 GCA_030604795.1 Dehalococcoidia bacterium
CCATGGCAAAGGCATATGTCAACGAAGCCTATAAGTATGTGACCAAGTGGGCAATCAGGTTACATGGCGGCATTGGCACCAGTAGGGACCACGATATACCGCTCTACTACCTGCAGGCCAAGGCCGCAGATACTGCCTTCGGTGGGACCGACTTCCACAGGGAACTAGTGGCTCAGCAAATCGGCCTCATCTAGGCTGGCCTGACAACAAGCACTTACTAAGCCCCTCTTTTCCGGAGGGGCTTAGTCTTTTGTCTCCCTGATATCGGCTCAACGTCCGTCTCCCACGTCTTCAGCTGTGGCCACAGCCGTCCAGCACCCACTCGCAGGCACTCCAGGACAATTGCCTCACCAGTTGGCTTGTGCTATACTGTTCAACGACTTTGATTGGCTAACGCCATACAACACTAGGAGGTCAGAACTTGTCAGAGCCCATCTCAGTTAAACAGCTTCTGGAGGCAGGAGCTCATTTTGGCCATCTAACGGGCCATTGGAACCCGCGTATGAAGACCTACATATTCACCCAACGCAACGGTATTCACATCATCGACCTCGAACAGACTGCAATCATGCTGGAGAAGGCCTGCACCTACGTCAGAGACTTGGTCAGCGACGGGGAAAGCCTTCTATTTGTCGGCACCAAGAAACAAGCCCAAGAAATCATAGAAGAGGAAGCTAAACGGTGTGCTATGTATTATGTCAACCAGCGGTGGTTGGGAGGGATGCTAACCAATTTTGCCACTATTCAGTCCAGAATAGACTATCTGGTTCGTCTCGAGGATAGAAACGAAAGAGGCGAGCTAGACTATATGTCCAAGAGAGAAAGACTGAAGATTGAGAAGGAGATATTGCGCCTTAACAAGGTGGTGGGCGGTTTCAAGGAAATGACTGACCTTCCGGGAGCTGTCTTTATCGTGGACCCAATCAAAGAGAGGATAGCTCTGGCTGAATCAAGAAAGGTCGGAGTCCCCGTAGTGGCTATGGTAGACACCAATTGCAATCCCACAAGCATCGACCACCCCATTCCCGCTAACGATGATGCCATAAAGGCGATCAGACTGGTATGCAGTATGATAGCCGACGCTGTTCTGCAAGGCAAAATGATTAAAGAGACCGGCGAACTGGCACTGGCTGAGCCGGCTCCGACGGAGCCGAAACCTGCGGAGTTGTCCGCTGAACTGCTCGAATCCTACGTCTTCACGCCCGATGAGACAGACAAAGAGGTGAGCGACTGAAATCGTCCCCAGAAATAGGGAGGCAGAGTTGCGAGTTTCAACTGCAGCGGTGAAGGAGCTGAGAGAGCGAACAGGCGCCGGCATCATGGACTGCAAGAAGGCTCTCCTCGAAACGGAGGGAGATATAGGAAAGGCAGCCGAGGTCCTTAACCGGCATGGGCTTGCCTCGGCTCGGAAGAAAGCCGACCGCATCGCGGACCAAGGGATAATCGAAGCCTATGTCCACCAAGGAGGGCAAATCGCGGCGATGATAGAGGTCAACTGCGAGACTGACTTCGTCGCTCGTACCGATGAATTCAAGGAGCTAGCTCATAATCTAGCCCTGCAGATAGCAGCCATGTCCCCTCAATTCATCTCCCCCGACGAGATTCCACCAGCAACAGACACGGACCCCCAAGCGGCTTGCCTTCTCCTCCAGCCTTTCATCAAAGACCCTGATAAGACCATCCAAGACATAATCACTCAGACCGTAGCCAAAGTTGGTGAGAATATCAAAGTACGCAGATTCACCAGGTTCGAGCTAGGCTATTAGCCGTGTCAACAACTCAGCCTAAATACAAGCGGGTCTTGCTTAAGCTAAGCGGCGAAGCCCTCATGGGAAAGAAGGACTTCGGCATCGACTCTGAAGTCCTTACTCGTGTAGCTCATCAAATAAAGCGAGTGGTCGACCAAGATGTTGAGGTAGCTATTGTCGTTGGCGGAGGTAATTTCTGGCGCGGCACCGACGGCGAAGCTAGAGGAATGGACCGAGCCACGGCTGACTATGCCGGAATGCTGGCCACAGTAATCAATGCCCTGGCCCTTCAGGATTCTCTGGAAGGCGAAGGTGTTATCACTAGGACTCAATCATCCATTACCATCCAGGCTATAGCTGAGCCTTACATTCGACGTCGCGCCATTCGCCATCTAGAGAAAAAGCGAGCAGTTATCTTCGCTGGAGGTACCGGAAACCCATACATGACTACCGATACTGCCGCGGCACTGCGAGCTATCGAGGTCCGAGCCGAAGTTCTCCTAGTAGCCAAGAACAATGTCAACGGTGTGTACGATGCTGATCCCGTCAAGAATCCGCAGGCAAAGAAGTTTGAGCGTCTCACCCACAGGGATTGTCTGGACTTACGCCTACGGGTAATGGATAGTACTGCTTTCGCCCTGTGCCAAGAGAACAAGCTCCCTATAATAGTTTTCGACCTCCAGGCACGACAAAGCATTGAGCGTGCCATCTTCGGAGAGGCCGTTGGCACTCTTGTAGCCAATGAAGCAGATACATGATCGAACAGATATTGGCTGATACCGGCGGCAAAATGCAAAAGGCTGTCGATGCTCTGACCCGAGACCTGGCAAGTATCCGGACGGGGCGGGCAGCACCGGCGTTGGTCGAACACATCAGAGTTGATTACCACGGCGTCCCGACTCCACTCAACCAAATCGCCTCCATCTCTATCCCCGAAGCCAAGATGATAGTAATCCAGCCTTGGGACCGCAGCGCCATCCGCAGCATCGAGAAGGCTATTCTCGCATCCGACCTTGGTCTTAATCCAGCAAGTGACAGCAGTGTCATACGTATAGTCATCCCACCGCTTACCGAAGACCGACGCAAAGAGCTGACCCGAGTGGTCCGCAAGAGGCTAGAAGAGGCAAGAGTCACTCTGCGTAACATCAGACGCGAAGCCATCGAAAGAGCAAGACGGGCAGAGAAAGAGAAGGAAATGTCTCAGGACCAATACACACGCGCCTCCGAACAGCTTCAGGAACTCACCGATAGCTTCGTAGAAAGGGTTAATCAGACAGGACAGGACAAAGAAACAGAGATAATGGAGGTCTGAGAACTCGGAAGCCTGCGGCCTACCATTCTCCCAAGAGGGCAATTCTGAACCAGGAGCGAGTCAACACGGCAAGTGTGCCAATACCGAAGAGTTGCGTTTATGTCCAGTATCCACAGTCACGGTCAGCCCTGTCTTGGACAACTAGAGCCTGAGGTGTAAGCATGCTCAGGCTGAGAACCCTCACCGCCGTCATCGGCTTACCGCTCGTTATTACCGCAATCTGGTTCGGCGAACTGTGGTTCACAGTCCTGATAACCGCTGCGGCAACTCTCGGCAGCCTAGAATTCTACCGAATGGCTAGCCGTTCCAAGATACGGCCACTTACCTACTTTGGTGTGGCTTGGGTATTGTTGCTTGTCCTCAGCCCCCACTGCCCATATACCTTCACAACTCCCTTTCTTATCACTTCCGGCATAGTCATCTCGCTGATCTGGCTGTTATTTCGGTCTCCAAGGGAAGAGGCCTTCAACAACTGGGCGTGGACAATGGCGGGAATCCTCTACGTCGGCTGGATGTTGAGTCACTGGATTGACCTGAGAAGCTTGGAGGCAGGCAAGGAGTGGGTATTCTGGGCTATGTTCACCACGATTGCCAGCGATACTGCCGCCTTCTTTTGTGGGAGAGCCTGGGGTAGACGCTCCCTGGCATCAACCATAAGCCCCGCCAAAACCTGGGAAGGGGCCATAGGTGGGCTGCTTGCGGGCATCATAGTCTCTTTGATTCTAAGCATAGTCTTTTCCCTGCCCCTGAACTACTGGCAAATGGCACTTCTAGGCGCTGTCATCAGCATATTCGCCCAGCTTGGCGATTTAGTGGAGTCGCTACTCAAGCGCAACACAGGTACCAAGGACTCTGGGAAGTTGCTACCAGGACACGGGGGTATACTCGACCGAATCGATAGCTTCATATTCACCGGCGTTGTAGTATACTACTGTGTAGTATTCGGTACACCATGAGTACCACTATGAGAAGACTGGCTATCCTAGGCTCAACCGGCTCAATAGGGCAACAGACACTCGACATTGCAAGAGCCTTTCCCAACAGATTCAAGGTAATAGGATTGGCCGGCGGCAAAAACACCAGCCTGTTAGCTAAGCAAGTCGAGCAGTTCCAGCCTCAACTGGTCTATTCAGCCCTCAACCTTAGCCTGCCAAACAAGGTGAAATTCCTATCCATGGAGGAGATGGCTAGCCATCCCGAAGTCGACATTGTCGTTGTAGCTACCGCAGGGAAAACAGGGCTAGCTCCGACCTTGGCAGCCATAAGAGCTAGCAAGAAGATAGCTCTAGCTAACAAAGAGATACTCGCCATGGCAGGTGAAATCGTCACTGCCGAAGCCAACCGACACCACGCACAGATCCTGCCTATCGACAGCGAGCATAGCGCCGTTTGGCAATGCCTCCGTGGGGAGAAAGCCGAGGTGGCTCGACTTATCCTAACGGCTTCAGGGGGGCCCTTCTACCATCACTCTCTGTCACAACTAGCCAATGTCACCGCTGAAGAAGCTCTTCGACACCCTACTTGGAGAATGGGTAAGAAAGTCACTATCGACTCAGCAACTCTTATGAACAAAGGGCTAGAAGCAATCGAAGCTCACTGGCTTTTCTCTATCCCATTCAGCAAAATCGAAATTGTGATTCACCCTCAGAGCATTGTCCATTCTCTGGTAGAGTTTACGGACGGTTCGTTAAAAGCTCAACTCAGCTTCCCCGACATGCATCTACCCATTCAATATGCCTTGTCTTATCCCAAGCGACTGCCAAACTCTGAGCTGCCACGCCTTGACTTGGTCCAAGTAAACTCACTAGCTTTTGAGCCGGTGAATTATGATAATTTCCCTTGCCTGAAATTGGCACTCGAGGCCGGCAAGAAAGGGGGGACTTACCCCAGCGTGCTCTGCGCCGCTGACGAAGTGGCAACCGAACTCTTTCTCGCCAACAGGACCAGTTTTTTCGGCATTGCCGAGATAGTAGCCAAGACCATCAGCCTGCATCGAGGCACCGCCAACCCTGCTCTGGATGAGATTCTGGGTGCCTATACGTGGGCGAGAGAAACTGCACTTAAGCTTGCCTGCGAGGAAAGCCTATGTTGGAAACAATAGCGCTGACAACAGTCAGCTTTCTCGGTGTATTATTAGTCCTCATCCTCGCCCATGAGCTTGGGCATTTCATCACGGCTAAGCTCTCGGGAGTACGAATAGAGGAGTTTGGCATCGGTTTTCCTCCGCGGCTCCTGAGTTTCAAGCGCGGAGAGACAAGATATTCACTAAATGCCATACCGCTCGGTGGCTTCACCAAGTTGCTGGGAGAAGAAGACCCAACATTGCCAGGCAGCCTAGCCAGCAAAAGCATTCCCGTTAGATTCTTGGTCCTTGGCGCCGGTTCAATGATGAACATCTTGCTCCCCATCTTCCTTTTCTCAATCGCGTTTATGATTCCTCACGATATGGTAATAGAGAAAGTGCGCGTGCAAGAAGTAGCTCCAAATTCGCCGGCTGAAAGCGCCGGAATCAAGGCCGGGGACACTATTCTAGAAATAGACGGCCGCTCAATTGAAAACCGTGGAGATGTCAGCTACATGATCCACCTGAATCTTGGCTCAGAAGTAGACATCTTGCTTCAGAAAGCCGACCTCGCCCACGAAGAAGTGAAGGTGAAGCCAAGGTGGAATCCACCAGAAGGACAGGGAGCCATTGGCATCATTATCGCCGGGGCAGACAGCACTGTAGTCCGTGAGTCGTGTCCCATCTGGGAAGCGATCCCCTCAAGCATACGTCATTGCTGGGAGATCCTTGTGCTGTTTCGCAATGAAGTAGTAGGCTGGTTCATTAGAGGCACGGTACCTCAGCTGACGGGGCCAGTAGGCATTGCCGAGCTCACTGGTCAGGTGGCCAAGGCTGGTCTCAGCCCATTGCTTGAATTCGCCGCATTAATCAGCATAAATCTAGCCATAATCAACCTTTTTCCCTTCCCAGGGTTGGACGGAGGCAGACTTGTCTTTGTTGCGTTGGAATGGGTGAGACGCGGGAGAAGGATATCGCCCAAGAAAGAGGGACTCGTCCATCTCATCGGCTTCATAGTATTGATACTACTAATTGCTATGATAAGCTACTATGATATCGCACGTATTGTTCGAGGAGAGAGCCTACTGCCTTGATAGTTCGTCGGTCGTCCAAGCCTATTAGGGTTGGAACGGTAACC
>JAUVVE010000076.1 GCA_030604795.1 Dehalococcoidia bacterium
GATTTGCCGAGGTTGAAGTAAGGCGTCAAGTATTAGGATGTCCAATTCTCGAAGTCAACTGAAAAACGGTTTTCGCGCGGGAGTCAAGAAGGGGTGGAGTAGCTTTGTTTGGATGTGCAAGATCATTCTGCCCGTTTCTTTTGCGGTAACTCTTCTTCAGTGGACTGGCTGGCTGAATCAGCTAGATTTCCTGCTGAATCCCTTAACGAGCTTGCTCAACTTGCCTCCCGAAGCAGCCTTGCCAATCATTACGGGAATGTTGACAAACCTCTATGTGGTTATCGCTATGATAACGGCCCTTCCCTTCACTATCGAGCAGATGACGTTGATTGCCATATTCAACATGATTGCTCATGGCCTCATCATGGAAGGCATCATCCAGCACAAGTCCGGTATCAACATTGCTAAGACAACTCTGATTCGTATTGCCGCCGCTATTTTGACTGTACTCGTTGTTTCCCGGTTTCTCGGCGATACCAGCCAGAGCGTGGCAGTACCGGCTGCGCTTGTGGTTCAGGCTCCGTTTCTCGAGGTTTTAAGGGTCTGGGCTGTGGACACCCTAGGTTTGGTCCTAAAGATCCTTGGGATAATCATGGTCATCATGGTTCTGCTGGAGGTGGCGAAATCGCTGGGGTGGGTCGAACACCTCATCAGGTGGCTGAGACCTTTGATGAAGGTCCTGGGACTGTCGGAGCGCACGGCGACGATGTGGGTACCTGCCGCCGTTTTTGGCCTGCTTTTTTCCGGAGCGGTTATTATTGAAGAGGCCAAAGCAAGTGCTTTGCTGAAGGGAGAACTGGAGCGTCTTCATATCTCCATTGGCATCCAGCATGCTATGCTGGAGGATCCTTCCCTTTTCGCGGTTCTGGGGTTGAACGCATTCTGGCTCTGGGTGCCCCGGTTTATTATGGCCATCATAGCGGTTCAGACGTATCGTGGCATTGAATACATCAGGAACAAGTTGCTTCACCGTTGATTCGTCTTTCATATGGGATGGGTTTGGGCAAGGCTGAAGCTTCGCACTACATGTGACTGGAAAGGGGTTTGGGGGAGGGTGAAGCCTCGCACTCCATGCTGGTCCGGAGAAAACCACGAGCTAATGAGGCACTATGGGAGTTTGCCCCTCGGGCAGGTGTATGCTAACATTTGGTTTGCCGTGAAGAGCTTTGTGGACGAGGTTGCAGCCGTACCTGGCGGTGAGCATATACGCAATTGTATCCAGTGCGGGGTTTGCACCGGTACCTGTCCCGCTGCCAGCGAGATGGAGTATCCGCCACGAAAGATTATTGCTCTGATTCGTGCTGGAATGCGGCATGAAGTCCTGTCCAGCCCTTCTATGTGGCATTGCGTCTCCTGCTATTTGTGTACCGTGCGCTGCCCCAGGGATATCAAGCCGACTGAGATAGCTCATGCCCTGGAATGCCTGGCAATTCGACAGGGCTTTCGTGTCCAGGGGACACGTACCCCGGCGATGTACCGGAGCTTTGTCGACTCTGTGCAACGGAACGGGCGGGTCCACGAATTTGGCATGATGCTCAAGTTCTATCTGACTACCAACCCCCTGGCTGCACTCAAGATAACAAAGGTGGGCCTACAATTGCTCTTACATAAGCGCATGCCGCTACTGCCCAAGAAGGTCAAAGGCAGAGAGGACCTGTCCAGAATCATACAGAGATTCAGAGCGGTCAGGAGCAGCGCATGAAAAGCTACTCATACTATCCAGGTTGCTCCAGCGAGGCTACTGCGACAGGTCTAGACCTCTCCGCCAAGGCGATAGCCAAGCCCTTGGACATGGAGCTAATAGAACTGGAAGGCTGGACCTGCTGCGGCTCGACTCCCTACAGTTCGCTGGACAGGCTGGAGGCGGTTGTGCTGGCAGCCCGCAACTTGGCTCTGGCTGAGAAGACCGGGCTTGACCTGGTAACACCCTGCAGCTCTTGTTTCATAACCTTATACGGAGCGAATTTGCAGCTCAAAGAAAATCCCCAGTTGATGCGTCAGGTAGGTGAGGCGTTGGCTGTGGCCAATCTGGAGTATCGCGGGAATGTGCGGGTAAGGCATCTAACGGAAGCCCTGGTCATAGATGTTACCCCCGAGGAGATCGCTTCCAAGATTCAGGATGGGCTTAACGGACTGAAAGTAGCCCCATATTATGGCTGCCAGCTGGTTCGCCCTGATTACGGTTTTGACGACCCCGAGTCTCCACAGTCTCTTGACTCATTGGTGACTAGCCTGGGAGGTGAGGCTGTCCCTTACCCGTTGAAGAACCGTTGCTGTGGAGGCTCCCTGATTATCTCTGAGGAAAGCCTGGCGCTGGGATTAATTCGTAAGTTGCTGGACAATGCAACGGAGAATGGAGCTCAGTGTATCACCACCCCCTGCCCGCTGTGCCAAATCAATCTTGACGCTTACCAGAGCCGGGTGAACAGCAAGTTCAAAACCAGCTTCAACCTGCCGGTTTTGTTCGTCACGCAATTGATTGGCCTGGCCCTGGGGATTGATGGCAAATCCCTGGGGCTGGATAAGAATATAGTGTCACCGGGCCCTGTGCTGGAGCACGTGTCAAGGGTAAAGCAGGAGGTGAAGAGTGGAGCCTAGGATTGGGGTATACGTGTGTCATTGCGGCAGCAACATCGCCGGCACGGTTGATACCGCGGAGGTTACTCGATTCGCTCAGGGTCTTGATGGGGTGGTGGTGGCCCGTGACTACAAGTTCATGTGCTCTGACCCGGGACAGGAGCTTATCAAGAACGACATTAGAGACTTGGATCTTAATCGTGTGGTTGTTGCCTCTTGCTCACCGACAATGCATGAGCCCACCTTTCGCCGCGCTTGCCAGGAAGCGGGGATGAATCCTTATCTATTTGAGATGGCAAATATCCGTGAGCACGTTTCATGGGTAACGGAAGACCGCGAGCAAGCAACTGAGAAGGCCAAGTCTCTGGTGGGCGCCGCCGCAGCGCGTGTCTATTATCATCAGCCCCTGGAGACCAGAGAGGTTGCGGTTAACCCCAATACTCTGGTGGTGGGTGGGGGCATCGCCGGCATTCAGGCAGCGCTGAAGGTCGCTGATTCCGGGCAAAAGGTCTACCTGGTGGAGAAAGACCCCAGTATCGGCGGGCATATGGCACAATTGGACAAGACATTCCCCACCCTGGATTGCTCGGCCTGCATTCTCACGCCAAAGATGACGCTGGTGGGCTCTCATCCCTATATTGAGCTTATGACCTATAGCGAGGTGGTTGAGGTGGCGGGCTTCGTGGGGAATTTCAAGGCGAAGATTCGAAAGAAAGCCCGTTATGTGGATGAAGACAAATGCACCGGCTGCGGTGTGTGTCAGACCAAATGTCCCTGGAAGGCAGATAGCGAATTTGAACTCGGCCTGAGCCAGCGAAAAGCCATCTACACCCCCTTCGCTCAGGCGGTGCCGAACACGCCTGTCATTGATAAGGAACACTGTGCTTATTTCCTTAAAGGTACCTGCCGTGCTTGCGAGAAATTCTGTGAGGCGGGGGCTATCGATTTTGAGCAGGCTGACCAGTTTGTTGAGATAGAGATAGGAAACATCATTGTTACCACCGGTTACGCTTCCTTTGATCCCACCCCTATCGCGCAGTATGGCTACGGCCGTCTTGATAACGTTATTAGCGGGCTTGAGTTCGAGAGGATATGCAATTCTGCGGGACCTACTGAGGGCGAGATATTCCTTAAAGATGGCTCACACCCGGAGAGCGTGGCCATCATACACTGCGTAGGCAGTAGAGATGAGAAGTACCACGAGTATTGCTCGCGGGTTTGCTGCATGTATTCCATGAAGTTCGCCCATCTGATAAAGGAGCACACTGACGCCCAGGTCTATGAACTGTATATTGACGTCAGGAGCTTCGGGAAAGGATATGAGGAATTCTATAACCGGGTGCTGAGCGAAGGGACGGTTTTCATTCGAGGTCGCCCGGCTGAGGTAACCGATGTAGCCGAGACGCCTGAGGAGAAGGGGAAGCTTATTGTCCAGTTTGAGGATACGCTAGCCGGCCTGCAACGTCGTCTGCCGGTGGATATGGTGGTTCTAAGCTGCGCTCTGGAGCCACAACCTGATACTGATGTCGTCGCCCGCCTGTTCAACATAAGCCGCAGTGCCGATGGCTTCTTCCTGGAGAGGCATCCCAAGCTAGACCCCGTAGCTACTATGAGTGATGGTATCTTCGTGGCCGGTTGCTGCCAGGGCCCCAAGGATATTCCTGATACGGTAGCTCAAGCTTCGGCAGCTGCCGCCGAGGTTCTAGCCGTCATTAGCAAGGGCACGATTGAGATTGAGGCGGCTACGGCAGTTGTCGATGAGAGAATCTGCTCTGGTTGCCAGTTCTGCAAGATGGTTTGCCCGGCCAGCGCCATATCGTTTGATGAGGAAAAGGTGGTGTGTCGGGTTAACGAAGCTCTGTGTAAAGGCTGTGGCGCCTGTGTCGGCGTTTGCCCCAGCGACGCTATTAGCCTAAGTCATTTCACCAATGAGCAAATCGTGGCCCAGATGGAGGGCATGCTGGCAGAGCCTGTCGGAAAACCGACCTGACCAAAGAGGGCACCAGCAACCGCAGTAGACTAGCGATTCCAGTGCCCTTGTTTCATCCCCTTGACTCCTCCTAACCCAGTCTAGATTGCCCGTAGGCCTGTTTAGTATGCGGATTTAGACCACATCGCAAGTATATGACTTGTTCATTCCAATGTCAATAACCTTACATTTGTCCTTGTCCGATTATTGTGATACAATTGTGTTTACGGTTGTTGGACAAGACCTACAGTATGTCCGGGTAGTTGATAGAGATAGGACCCTGCCGTCTTGTCGGCGCTAGTGAATTCTGAATAGGAGGAGACTATGCAAGATCTTTCAAAGGTAGACGAGGACTATACCCTATGGGTATTGCTGCACCAGGCCAAGGATACAATATTCGCGGCCAGAGAAGTGGAGCTGCGGCAGTACGGCACTTCACCCATGCATGCCGCGGTTCTGTTCATTATGCAGGCTATTGGCAGTGAGGCAACGCCGACCAAGATAGCGCAGTGGCTGTTGCGAAGCCCCAACACAGTCTCCGACCTTCTGGATAGAATGGAACGGGCAGGGCTTGTTAGGAAGACCAGGGAC
>JAUVVE010000114.1 GCA_030604795.1 Dehalococcoidia bacterium
CGTATGTGAAGTAAGCCAGCCTATCATTCCACACCTCATCGTCATCCCATTGATAGCTCCAGCCCGCGGAGCCAACCTCCACATACGGATAGCACCAACGATCGTGGAAGTCAAAGCTGGGATTGCCCGTGTGGGCTTCTGTAATTGCCTCTAGTATGCCTTCTTCTCTATTACAGTCGTAGATGTAGAGCCTTGTCGTGCCGTCTGGCATATGGCGGGACATCCACGGGACGACGGCATGGCCGCTGTCACCCTCCCTTATGGCTAGGACTCCAGGCTCATCGTTTGCCAGGTCTCTTTCAATCCAGCCTAGCCTCTCAGAGAGAGTTGTCCGCATCCTTTGATGATACCTGGGGAAGCAAACTTCTTCTCCCAACTGCCCACCCTGTCTGGCTTCAACGATCTCTCTGGTGAAAGTGTTGTCATAGCTCAAGTACGCAGCACACGACACTTCCTCTAAATCTACGGCTGCTATCCTGTTGTTGTAGATCTCCGCAGCCAGCGTGCTCATGCCGAAGCACTCGCCATCCTTGGCGATTTCCTTGAAGCCGGCATGGTACCATATGAGAGCATACCAGCTTTTCCAATTCCAGTCTTTAACCCACCAGCATTCGTTGTCGCCGAACGTCTGGCACATCCTGTTCCACGACAGCCTGTCATTGTCGGGGTTGTGAAAACCGGGAGCAGCCGTCGACATAAGCAGAATGCCGGTAGGCTGGACTATATCGAAGCTCTCGCCATCGGCACGGACGTAGTTCCTCTCTGCATCCGTGGCGCTTGCCGAGTAAGAGAAACGCGTTCGGCTAGGTTCATCATTAACCCACTCCACGCTTTGGCTTACGCTGGTATCACCATCATATGTGAAATCGCGTGGAGCGCCGGTGACAGATATGGTAAGCATCCCAATACCGTCGGGGTCGGATGCAGTGGCCGTTATTCTCACCCTCTGGCCATCTCCCCTTATCAAGCGATACCTTTCTGGAATCACCTCTTCCACGTCCAGCCACTCGGCAGTAACGGTCACCTCGGGGACAGTGCCTGTTCCGGTTACAGGTACCGTGATGATGGGCGACCCCCGCGGCGCCGCGGGACCGAGGTCATCAGCTATGATGGTGTAGGTCAAGGATGGTAACACGGCTTCCTCGGTAAAGGAGACCTCGAGTTCTCTTTCACCCGGTGCTGCATCCCGTCTCGCTAGCTCCAGGCCGCCTCTTACGATGGTGATGTACCCCATCGCCTGGTCATCCGTTGCCCTGGCAGTAATTGTTACACTCTCTCCTACATGGGCCAGGTCCGGTGTTACCCAATAAGTTAGTTGGCATCGTGTGGTATCTTCAGGTGGTTCTACAGGTGCTGTTGGTGATTCAGGTGGCGGTTCTCCTTCTTCCAGGTAGGAAATTAATAGGCTTGGCCCATAACTTGAATTCTCATCACTGATGAACGATATATGCCTTCCTATGTCTGTCCAGGCTGGGCGCAAGGCAACGCCGTCATTGAAGATGTATGAGTAGCCCCCCACACCAGCGTTAATGTAGCACCAGCCGTCTGCTGCTGGCACACTGGTGTTACGGCCTGTACCCTGGAGACTCGGTTTGGTATCCCAGGTCACACTGCCTTCTTCGAACTGGCCGCTTAGCATGTGCAGCTTGACGGTGCCGGCAGGCCCGGACTCCTTATATAGTTTTACCCTCATCCCCGTTATCTCGACGCCATTAGGCAATGGTCCCCCGTCACTCTCCCAAACAGGACCGAAGTGAATTAGGGTTCGTAGCTCTCCACCGAACTCCGGTCCGATGCCGACCATGAGATGAGCCTCGTGCGCTCCGGTGTTCCTGTTAGCCGTGGGGTTGTACTCATCGACATACACCGCTTTATCAGCCTTGACCTCGACTTCGACCTCATGCATCACTATGTCAGCCCCGATCTCGACTTCGTACTCAGTGGGTGGCGGAGTTGAAGGATGTGGCATAGAAGATGTATCGGTTGGCGCTACTTCGGTAGCTGGTGGCGGCAAGCTGTATTCCGAACTAGCCGGGGCTGGCATGCCGCTCACAGCGCCCGGGGTAATCAGGAACAGCACGAATAACAGTGAGAAGATGACCTTTAGATGATGTCGCTTCATTTTCGCCTCCTTACCCAGGTTGCTTGCCGATTTCAGCTTAATTTACCTATTATACTACATCTGCCTAAAGTTTCTGCCAACCACATGTAGTGCGAGGCTTTAGGCTCGCCCAAACCCAACCAGGCGACCCCAAGCGGAATCGCCCGACATTTAACCATGGCAACAATCCTTTGTCAACTTGTTCTTGTGCGCATCCGTTTCTCTTAGCTCTTGCCTGAGGCATGATTGCACATGGTTCAGCGGGGGCCGTGTTCTGTTCATATCTGGGCGCCTGACCGTCAATCTGGGCGAAGCTTCTGGGATTCCGGCAGGGCTGGATTCTTCGGGCGGTTGTCTCAATCTGTACAACTCACTATACTGTAGAGCCATGCAAGGTGGGCCAAGAAAATGAGTAACATAGACCAGCTGCTACAGGGTTCTATAGATATGCATGTCCACGCTGGCCCCGATTCATTGATTGAACGACGCCTGGACGCACTTCAGGTAGCTGAACAGGCCAGGGAGCTGGGAATGAGGGGCATCGTGCTTAAGAGCCATAGCTATCCCACAGCCCCCTTGGCCTACATAGTCAATCGATTGGTGCCTGAGGTTTCTACCTTCGGTAGCCTCTGCCTTGACTACGAGACGGGAGGCATAAACCTATCCGCTGTCGAAGCTTCCGCCGGGCTGGGAGCCAAGGTAATCTGGATGCCTACCTTCTCAGCAGCATCTTTCAGAGCAGCCATGGCTCGTTCCTTTGGCATTAGCTTCAGTGAGAGAGGCATAAACATCGTGAAGGATAAGGTGTTTCAAGCGGTGACTGATATTCTCCAGGTCATAAAGGAACACGATATGGTCCTGGCGACCGGGCATTTGTCACCGGAGGAGGTATTCGCCTTGCTCAAGGAGGCCAAGCGAATAGGGTTATCAAAGATGGTTATCACTCATCCCTTGAGCCAGCAGCTGTTCGACAAGCCTTTGGGACTGGACGAGCAGCGCCAACTGGCCAAGGAGGGCGCATTCATTGAACACTGCTTCCTGGAACTCATGCCAACCGGCGGGCGGCTGCCTCCAGAGCAAATGGTAGAGGCCATAAGACTGGTAGGGGCTGAGCATTGCATCATGAGCACTGATTTCGGCCAAAACAACAACCCGCCGGCGCCCGAAGGCATGAGGATGTTCATCGCCACCATGTTGAGGTACGGCGTCGCTGATGCTGAGATAGAACTGATGGTGAAGACGAACCCCGCCAAGCTGCTGGGGCTAACATCATAGGGGCGATTCGGCTTGACCGCCATGGCCACCATGGCCACCATGGCAGCCACGGCTACAATGTGGCACCTCACAACCTGTTAGCCTGTCGCTCTTCTGGCTCATATGATGCCAGCTGGAGAGGTGAGAGATGACGAGTCAGGCGAAACCACGCAAATCCTGGCAGGAAAAACTGGCAGACAGCAAAGGTCTGCCGCAGGTCCAAGAAATCACCGACAAGATGAGCAAAAGGTGGGGAACCGGCACGGTTGTTATTCCAGCACCGAAGGAAGTTGATGAGATTATGAAGCAGGTCCCCGCTGGCAAGCTGATTACAATACGTGAAATGCGTGCCATTCTTGCACAGAAGCATGGGGCTACCATCAGTTGCCCGATAACCACAGGAATCTTCGCCTGGGTGGCGGCTCGTGCTGCAGAGGAGGCGGCGGCAGAAGGAAAACAAGGCATTACTCCATACTGGCGTACACTGAAATCTGGTGGGGA
>JAUVVE010000134.1 GCA_030604795.1 Dehalococcoidia bacterium
AAAGAAACCTCCCTCTCCAAAGTCGTGACTGCATTCGGCACGCGCAACTCCTGTCACTCTATAATAGGATGGTACAGCTTTAGGGAGTCCTCAAACCCAATACTCTGACAATACCGTCCAGTCATCTCTAGTATTCGGTGTCGGAGCTGGCGGATGTGCTCAGGGGTAATGTCAGCAACTGTCTGCGGCAGTCCGTAGCTCTCTGCACACCATAGAAATTTCCCCAACTTCTCAGTATAATATTGTACGGTTGCAAGAGACTCAGCCGTGACCCTACCGCCTAGCAGGAAGCCATCAACAAGAGACCGGCACATTATCTCGCTATCTGATTGAATTTGAGATTTTACAGGAAACCGTCTGACTCTTACATGTGGCCTCGGAGGGGTGGCCGAGTGGACGATGGCGGCGGTCTTGAAAACCGTTTTCGCCTTTGGCGAACGTGGGTTCGAATCCCACCCCCTCCGCCACCAGGGCAGGGGCCAAACCAGGACGTGAATTGCACTCGAGAGCCGTGCCTCTCGGAGCCCAAGCTATAGGAAATCCAGCACCAAAAGAGGTGGGAATAGGTGAAAATCCACGAATACCAGGCTAAGTCGCTGTTATCCGAGTTCGGTATCCCTGTCCCTCAAGGCGGCGTAGCGGCGACGGCGGCTGAGGCCAGGAAGATAGCATCCGAGCTTGGAGGCAAGGTGGTCGTTAAGGCTCAGGTCCACGCCGGCGGCAGGGGCAAAGCCGGAGGTATGAAGGTCGCCAGTACTCCCGAAGAGGCAGCGAAGCTGACAGAACAGATGATTGGCACCAGGCTGGTAACGCACCAGACACCCCCAGAAGGGGTGCCGGTCAGCAAAGTCCTGGTGGAGAAGGCGCTCAACGTTGAGCGTGAGTTCTATCTCAGCATTGTCGTCGATAGCATCACCCGGATGCCCGTAATGATAGCCAGCGAAGCCGGGGGTACGGACATAGAGGAAACAGCTTTGGTGAACCCCGAGAGAATCCTGAGAGCCTATATCGACCCGGCGTCCGGCTTTCAGGCTTTCCAGGGTCGCAACTTGGCTTACAGAATGAACTTGAACCCGGCCCAGCTCAGGCCAGCCACCAGCGTGATGACCAACCTGTACAGGCTGTTTCAAGCCAAGGACTGCTCCCTGGCTGAAATCAATCCGCTGGTTGTTACCGCCGAGGGCGAGCTTCTGGCTCTCGACGCCAAGCTGGACTTCGATGATAACGCCCTTTTCCGTCACAGCGACATTGAGCAGCTTCATGACCCGGAACAAGAAGACCCGATTGAAGCCAGAGCTCACGAACTTGGGGTCAAGAACTACGTCAAGCTGGACGGCAACATCGGCTGTCTTGTAAACGGTGCCGGCCTGGCCATGGCAGTGATTGACACCATCACCTACGCTGGCGGCAGCCCGGCCAATTTTCTGGATATAGGCGCCATTAATAACACCGACCGTGTCGTAGGCGCCTTCAGAGTCTTCACCGCTGACCCCAGCGTGAAGGCAATACTGGTGAATATATTCGGCGGCATAGCAAGGATCGATGTTATAGCCCGGGGTATAGTTCAAGCCCACGAGCAGATGAATATCCAGCTTCCCCTCATCATCAATGCGGCTGGGACAAATGTTGATGAGGGCAAACGTATCCTGGCCGAAGCCAATATAGACTTCATTGCGGCAACCGATTGTTATGATGCTGCGCGCAAGGCGGTCGCAGCAGCCAAAGGCTCCGGGGGCCGCCAGAAACCACAGGCTTCTGGCAACAAAAGAGGCAAGATTTGAGCATCCTGGTCGATGAAAAGACGCGGCTGCTGGTTCAGGGCATCACCGGTGGTGAGGGCAGCTTTCAGACTCAGCGGATCATTGAGTATGGCACCAAGGTAGTGGCCGGTGTCACCCCTGGGAAGGGGGGCACTCAGATCTTGGGCGTCAATGTCTTCGACACCGTAGCAGCAGCGGCGAATGAAACTGCGGCCAACGCCAGCATAATCTTCGTGCCGGCTGCCTTTGCCGCTGATGCTATTCTCGAAGCCGCCGATGCCGGTATTCCACTGGTTGTGTGTATTACCGAAGGAATCCCGGTTTCAGATATGGTGATGGTGCATGCTTATCTCAAAGATAAGCCGACCCGGCTCATCGGCCCCAACTGCCCCGGCGTCATCTCGCCGGGCAAATGCAAGGCAGGACTCATGGTCGGCGACATCCACCTTCCCGGCAATGTCGGCGTTGTTTCCCGCAGCGGCACTCTGACCTACGAAGCAGTTGCCCAGCTGACCAGCCTCGGGATCGGTCAGTCCACCTGCGTTGGAATTGGTGGCGACATGTTGCCCGGCAGTACTTTCGTTGACATATTGCAGCTGTTTCAGAAAGACGAAGATACCGAGGCGGTAGTGCTTATTGGTGAGATCGGTGGCACCCTCGAGCAGCAGGCTGCCGAATTCATCAAGGAGAAGATGACCAAACCGGTGGTTGCATTTGTGGCTGGAGCTACAGCTCCGCCCGGCAGAAGGATGGGGCATGCCGGGGCCATCATCAGCGGGAGCTCAGGCAGAGCTCAGGAGAAGATTGCAGCTCTGGCTGCGGCCGGTGCTACCATGGCTCCCACCAACCCGGCTGTAATCGGGCTTACCATGAAGAAGGTGCTGGATGAAATCAACGGGAATTAGCCAGTAATCTGTCGCCTACTTGTCGTCGCTTAGTGAGAGGAGACACAACCACATGCATCAAGTAGAGAGGTATCTGAGGGCTACGCCTACAATTGATTGCGATAATGAGCCGATAAAACGGAAAGCCGAAGATCTAACCAAAGGTCGATACGAAGCTAGAGACAAAGCTAGAAGCCTTTTCTACTTCGTAAGAGATGAGATCAAGTATAACCCCTATATAGTGAGTGACCTCCTCGAAGACTACCGGGCAAGCAAGATTCTGCACACAGGAGAAGGATGGTGCGTTCAAAAGGCCGTCCTCCTGGCTGCGCTGGCACGAGCCGCAGACATTCCGGCCCGTCTGCATCTTGCCGATATTCGGAATCACCTCGTTTCCGATAAACTGAAAGAGCTAATGGGCACGAACCTCTTCGTTTACCACGGTTATGACGAGCTGTATATCGAGGGCAAGTGGGTCAAGGCTACCCCTGCCTTCGACCTCAGAATGTGCCAGGACAACCGCATTGTGCCGGTCGAGTTCGACGGGAAGAGCGACGCCATA
>JAUVVE010000060.1 GCA_030604795.1 Dehalococcoidia bacterium
AGAGCATCCACATCAGGGCGATTACGCCGAAAAACGGCGATATGTAGAAGCCCCTACCGCCTCCCTTTTGAGTTACGGTGGTGGAGGGCTTATTGGGTGGCCGTGACGCAGTGATGGCCTCGTCGGTGACTTCATAGGCGGCTACCTGAACACCCATATACTGGTTGGGCATCCAGCCCAGACGGTTGTTTCCGCCAGTCGCTTCAGCCCAAACCCAGCCGGACTCACCGTCAACGGACAGGCTCCGATTGGCGCCCTTGTAGCCCGGTAGATATACCAGCGTTGCCGCATGACCTGGCGCCAAGGCTATGGCCGAACGATGACCTGCCCCCTTGTACATAACCGCAAGCAAGAGTGCATAGTCCTCACAGTCACCGTAGGCGAAGCCATCCTGTTCAATGGTAGTTGCCACTTCATCGGCATTCTGCGCAAACTCGTCCGAACCGAACTGGTCTGCATCGGTGCTGTATCTGATCTTGTCGCGGGCAAAGGCAAAGATCTTCTCCGCCCGCTGATTTGGGTCTGGGTAATTCTTGGCAAACTCTTGGCCGAACTGGTAGGCTTTTTCAGCGTTTCCTCCCAGGCTCTCGAAGGCAATGACCGGCCGAAAGTCCGTTTCGGAGAACACCTGTAAGAAGCCGTCCTGGCCGGTGCACCGAGTTCGGCACACATCCCACTCATCGAAGACCTCTCCATTCTCTTTACGCAGACTCTCAGATGGATTGGCTAGAGCGGGGGAGGGTGTTATCCACGCCAAGATTAGTGCTATGGCAATAAGGATGCCTGGCAGCGGCTTCATTGCGATGCCTCCTATAGTGGCGTGGTCAGAGCGGCGTGCATTATCAAACCGAGAAAGACCAGATAGCCGAACGCGTAGATTCCCACGGCAATAGGACTCTCCCTGATAGCCTTGAAAGGTATCTTTGGCATCAGCCTATCGACAATGTCGAACAAAGCTATCCCCAAGAGAAGGCTTACGAAGAAGCTGACAGCCACGAGCCCCAGCCTCCTGACATCGATCAAGCTCGCCAGGATGCTACCACCGACTACGACAGGCCCGGTCACAGCTCCGTGTATGGCTAGACCCACCAGGATGAAGAACCCGGCTATAAAGAGTCCCACCGCAACGGGGTCTTTTCCTATGGTTTCTCGTTTGTGGATATGTGGGGTGAGTGCATCCAATACCCTGATGCCAAGCCAGGCTAGAAAGGCGCAGATGAAGGCCAGAATAATGGTCCTGGCTATCCAAAGCAGCAGAACCACCCAGAAGCTGTAAGTAGGACCTAGCTCAGTCATAGCACTGCCTCCGATACCCGACTAAACGAAGTCTAGCATAAGCCCGATTGACTTGGCAATCTTCTTGGTGTTAACTCACGGCGGCTTGCAGCCTCCGGACCAAGTCCAGCCGCTTCTGTTCGCCACCTGTTATTTCTTGCTTCAGCTTCTTCCAGGTGTCAGGGCAATATTTGTAGCCAACCCCGACGATTTGGTGAATGGCCTGGTCAAGTTGTCTCTTATTGCTAGGGGTGACCTCAATGGCAGCCTCGTCGAGAATGCTCTTTATGTGGCGAAAATAACAAGACATAGGACATCACCTCCGTACGGTTTTCCACATCGGTCGTTTCTACCTTGATGACGGCCCCGTCAAAAAGGTCAAACCTTCAGCTCGTCACCGCCGCGCTCTTTCTTGCCCCTGAAGTACTGGTTCCAGGACTGCTGCGCTCTCTCAAGCCACTTATCCAGCCCGAGCTTTTGCAATAGCACGAGGCCATAGACTTTGGTGTTGTGAGGCCATATCTCGGCTTTGTCGGCGCAGGGGGCCAGCTTGAGGCAGGGGAAATCCTGGCACTGGTAGCAGAATTGCAGGCCTTTTTGCTCTATGCAGCACTCGTAGGTTGAGCAAACGGGCTCTCCCATGACTTTTATGTGACCCTTCTCAGACCTGCAACCGAGGCACTTGACCCGCTCCTGGGGGATACCTATTGTCTGAGCTAATCTCTCGGCGAGCGCGCTATCGCTGCTGGCTCTGAATATGGGGCAGCCGCCACAGTATAGACCACATGGAGCAACAAGCTTGATATCTTCCTGTTGAAGCGACATTTCAACTCCTCTCACAGTACAACTGACGCTTCGATGCCACATTCTAGCACAGGCGCCTAGGGTATCTGAAGTTCTTTGCGAATGACCATCCAGAATGAACCCGTTCTAGTTGACTGACCAAATTCGCAGTGTTAGAATCCAGTGAAAAGTGCAGAACATGCGTCAGGCGGTTCTGCTATTTCCAATCCAAGCAAGCAGGAATAAAGGAGGCATAATAGATGGCGTGGTATGTCTATCTGGCCTACTTCGTTGCCGGCCTGTTCTTGGCCAACGGCGTGCCTCACTTTGTGAACGGCATATCCGGCAACAAGTTTCAAACCCCTTTTGCTAAGCCCCCTGGTGTTGGAGAATCGTCTGCGCTGGTGAATGTCATCTGGGGATTCGTTAACTTCATCATCGGGTATGCGCTCATCTCTGGGTTCGGTGATTTCACCGGTGGCTTCACCCTTGACGTCCTTATGGTTGGGTTGGGTGCTCTTGTTGCGGCGCTATGGCTGGGCTGGCATTTCGGCCGCGTCCGCGGTGGCTGATTTCCCCTTAACGCTTCGAGCGTGGGCTGAGCATTGGCCGGATGAGCGGCGCTGGCTCCCGTTCTCGTCTTAGAAGCGCCGTGTAACATGGTATGTAATAAAACGGCAAAACTACATGGAGAGTGAGAGACATGACAAATACAACGTCGGACAGTGGTGTCAGGATAACCAGGCTCGGGCTGGGGCCGTTTGGTACCAATGCTTACATAGTAGCATGCCAGGCTACCGGCGACAGCATATTGGTGGATGCGCCGGGCGAGGCTGGTGAAATCCTAAAACAGTTGGAAGGTACCAATCCTAGGTACATAGTGATAACCCACAGCCATTTCGACCATATCATGGTGCTCAATGAGCTGATATCCGAACTCAAGATTCCCGTGGCAGCTCATCCTAGAGATGCGGTGAATCTGCCATCCCCTCCAGAGGTTGAGCTTGGTGATGGCGACACGATAGATGTGGGCCAGCTCAAGATCAAGGTGTTGCACACGCCCGGGCACACTCCGGGGAGCCTATGCTTGTTGGTAGGCAAACACCTGATATCAGGAGATACGCTCTTTCCCGGTGGCCCTGGCAAGACTGGGACACCGGCGGACCTTAAGCAGATAATGGATTCCTTGGTTGCCAAGATTTTCGTCTTACCCGATGATACGGAGGTATATCCCGGGCATGGTACTCCCACGGTATTGTCCAAGGAAAAGGAAGAGTTTGCTGTCTTCTCTTCGAAGTCTCACGACCCGAATCTGTGTGGAGACGTTCTCTGGCTGTCATCGTAGCCAGCCTACCACCATAGCTCGACCCGGTGAAAGGCCTCTGCCAGTGCGAAGCCCTTTCCCTCGGCGAGCGTCTCATGCCTTTTCTTGATCAAGTCTAGCCATTTGGGGGGAAAGTGGCCAACCTGGGTGTGGTGACAGCGCAGAGCTGCCATCTTGACCTCAAAGGTCTCAGTAATGTCACTGAAGTGGTTCGGCTGTTCAGCCCCCCACAGGAGGACTTCTTTGACCTTGTGGGGCATAATCCCCTGTTCCATCAGGTCGGGATAGGCCAGGCGGTCCCGGGCATAGGGGAAGACGGCGTCCAGCACAACCCGACCAGCAATGCGGTGGTCGCGGTGCCAGATATAGCGTCGGTATGGGTCGCTGGTAACTACGATTTCTGGCCGGTGTATCCTTAGCAAACGCACGATTTCCTTGCGGAACTCCGGCGTGTCCTCCAGCGCCTGGTCGTCGTGTCGCAGGAAGATGACCTCGTTTACCCCCAGCAAGTTGCAGGCAGCCAGTTGTTCCTTCTCCCGAATCTCGGCCAACTTCTCAGGCGCCATCTCAGGGTCATTGGTACCTTTGTTGCCGTTGGTGCATACCACGTATATCACATCTTTGCCTTCACGTGCCCATCTGGCTGCAGTCCCGGCAATGCCATATTCGGCATCATCCGGGTGAGGTGTAATCACCATTGCGTGGCAAGCCTTCGTCATGTTTACAAGCCTCCCTTGCCTGGATACTGGCGCAGAATTGTATGATAGTATCTCTGTTGGTACAATTGCAATTCTGAGATGGACTACAAGTTCACGGTTAGGAACTGTCACCCACAGGACCCATGCGATTCCAGCGCGTACGAGCGACTGAAGCCGGGAGCGGTTTTTGCCCATATGGCAAGGAGGCCCAATTACAATCCGAGGGAGGATCTCTTCCTTGCCGAGGTGAAGGGAGAAGTGCGCGGTTATGTGAATGTTCTACCGGAGCTGCGCATCAAACGTGTGGTACTTGACTATGTGGTTTGCCTTGAACATGGTCTGGGGCCTGTCCTAACAGAACTTCTGCGCCACGCGCTGGAACGTGCCAGGAAACTTGGAGTAAGAATGGCCCACGTTGGAATACATTCGGCCGAGGCGGCGCAAGCAGGATTGCTGTTGAAGCTGGGATTCAACGAGGTTCGCGTTCACTACGAATTGAGTCTGGACCTTTCTAAACTCGTCCTTGAGGTCGAGGAAGTGCCAGGCGTGACCTGCTCGCGCCTCGAAGCCGGTGAGGAGGGAAAGCTTGTCAAGGTCCAGAACCGCTGTTTTGCCGGCACCTGGGGATTCAGTCCCAATACCGTCGAAGACATAAGGTGGCGTCTTGAGGGCAAGGGCAACTGCCTGGACGACGTCATTCTTGCATCTGCGAAAGGCAAGCTCATCGGCTACTGCTGGACGCTGCCAGACTGCGGCGAGGACTCATCGACGGGCAGGAGCAAGGGGCAAATCTATATGATGGGCGTGCTGCCAAAGCATCGTGGCGGGGGAATAGGCAGGAGGCTCCTCCAAGCAGCTTTATCACATCTCAAAAGCAAGGGGCGGGAAATCATCGATTTAACTGTGGACAGTGGCAACTATAGAGCTGTCAGACTCTACTATTCTGAGGGTTTTCAACTCAGCGACAAGACTCTGTGGTATGAGAAAATCATAGATTAGGCCCGGCTGGGTAATCCCTGAGTACTCTGTCGTATTCGTGAAGTACTCTGTCAGCGATGTTGGCCCAACTGAATTCAGCCATCATAGCTCGCCTCACTTCCACATCCCGTCCTTGGTCTTGTGTTTGGGAAAGGAGGTCAGATATCTTGCTGGCCAACTGACGGGGAGAGTTGTCTTCGACTATACGTCCGATTTCGTTGTTGCGAATAATACGTCTCATACCGCCCACGTCGGTGGCAACTATCGGTGTGCCACAGGACAGGGACTCCAAGGCGACCATACCAAAGCTCTCATAATAGGAGGGGATAACGCAGATATCTGCGGCGCTGTAGAATAGGGGAAGCCTTTCCTGGGCTACTGATCCAACGAAACTGACGCGCTCTTCGATGTGCAGCTCTCGTGCCATTCTTCGTAGTGCGCGCACCTCATGCTGACTATGCTGGTCACCACCAACAATCATAAGCCTTGGTGCTTCGTTGCCTCTGAAGTAGGTCAATGCCCTCAGTAACTGGTCCAGGCCTTTCAGAGGTTCAATTCTACCCACACACAGCATCAGCTTCTCATGGTCCAAGCTCAGTTCCTTCCGCGCTATCTCTCTGTGTATGGGTTGGAAGAGGTCTAGGTTGACACCGCAAGGAATAACGGCAATCTTGCTTGGAGCAGCACCATAATGCTGGACGAGGTCTTCCCTTTCTCTCTCGGTGGCTGCGACAATGCGTTGACACTCTCCTACAACCTCGCGCTCGCTCTCTATTCTCAGCTCAGGCTCGTCTTCGCCTATGCCGATACGATTCTTGGCCGCACCCAGCGTATGAAACATCACCATATCAGGAACATCCCACCAGACCCGTAACTCCTTCCCCGCCAGGCCGGATAGCCAATAGTGGCTGTGTATCAGGTC
>JAUVVE010000080.1 GCA_030604795.1 Dehalococcoidia bacterium
CTTGGGCACATATTGACATAGCTGGCACTTCCATGACTGACAAAGAGCGGGGCTACTTGGTAAAGGGGGCCACGGGAGTTGGCGTCCGGACCCTCATCAATCTAGCCCTGGCTTCTGCTAAGTAGTGGAGGGAACGTGAGGGCACGTCTTCAGACGAGTCCGGGAGAATGAAATGGCGGGTGGAACTGGAGGTGCACCCGTAGATGGTTTTGACTAAATGAGAGGAGGTTTGCTATGAAACTGAAATGGCTGGGTCATGCTTGCTTCTTGATTACCTCTGAGGCGGGACTAAGGATAATCACTGACCCGTATCCTTCAGGTGGCGGTATCATGTATGCTCCGGTAAATGAGACCGCTGACATCGTCGTGGTAAGCCACGACCACTTTGACCACAACGCCGTCTCAACGGTGCCCGGCAGCCCCGAGGTGGTCACAGGTAGCGGTACAAAGAAGGTGAAAGGGGTTGAGTTTAAGGGTATCGCCACTTACCATGATGACTCCAAGGGCAGTCAGCGCGGTGATAACACCGTATTCTGTTTCTCTGTGGACGGAGTCAAGCTTTGCCATCTGGGCGATCTGGGGCACAGCCTCAGTCGAGAACAGATTGATGAAATTGGGGATATGGATGTACTGCTTATCCCGGTAGGCGGCTTTTTTACCATCGATGCCAACGTTGCCGGCCAGGTATGTGATGATTTGAAGCCCAAGGTCATCGTTCCCATGCACTATAAGACGCCCAAGTTGGACTTCCCCATCAGTGGCGTTGAGGATTTCGTGAAGGGCAAGAAAAGCGCGAGGACTCTTGATTCCAGCGAGGCGGAGTTCAAGCAGGGCGAGTTACCTGGTGCCACTGAAATCATGGTCCTGCAGCCGGCATTGTAAGACGGCAGCCTTCCCAGGCGACTGGATTCACTCAGTTCCCAGTTTTTCCAAGGCTGAGCGGGCAGCTTCCATCTCAGCGGCTCTCTTGCTCTTGCCGGAGCCTCTGCCCAATACCACGTCCCCAAGCGCGACTTCAACTATGAAATCCTTGTCATGGTCTGGGCCAGAGGCTTCTACGACTTGGTACGCTGGGAGCTGTTTGTGTTTGGCTTGCGTGCGCTCCTGCAATAGAGCTTTGTAGTTTTGGGCTGTCCCCCTGGTTCTGATTTCATCAAGCCGGCCGCCCAGTTCACTCAATATGAAACCCCTGGCGGCACTTAGTCCCTGGTCGAGGAATATCGCGCCGACCAGAGCCTCAAAGACATCGGCAAGATTGGTTGCCCTTTCCCGTCCGCCCGTCGACTCCTCTCCCTTTCCGAGACGCAGGTAATGGCCAAGCTTGAGTGCTGAGGCTGATTGGGCAAGAGTCTCCTGCCGGACCAATGAAGTGCGGATTTCGGTGAGCTCGCCTTCAGTGAGGTAAGGGAATTCGCCATAGAGTTTGTCAGCGACAACAAAGCTCAGCAAGGCGTCGCCCAGGAACTCGAGCCGCTCGTTGTCAGGGAGGTGAAAGTCTGGGTTTTCATTGACGTAGGAGGCATGGACAAAAGCCTGTTCAAGTAGGGACGGCTCTCGGAAGTTGATTCCAATAACCTGTTGCACATCCTGGTAGTTGGCCAAAGTCACTTACCCTTGTCAGCTGAGTATAACAAGCGCGCCGTGGGGTGACAAGTTGGCTTGCTTTCGAGTCCTGACTGCTATTCTGTGTCCTTGTCCTATATCCTCAAAGCCAAACGGCTCGCACAAAGCTAACCTATGAGAGACCTTACCGTGCCAACTCCTCTTGATATGCCTTCCACCCGGGGCACCATTTGGTGTGCCATCTCCAGATCTTGCTGATCAGCGAAGTTGGTTTTCTTTCTGCGTAGCTGCGCATTTTGCAGGACTCACAATTCGATGCCATCTCTGACACACCTCCTGTTCTGTTGCTGGCAACAAGTGTACAGAATCTAGCCTTCTGGCAACAATTTGGTTGTGGGCGACTCCGTGGGCAGTTTCGCGTCTTAGGTGCCTGGAAATGATATTGAAGCAGGCCTGGTCAGTCAAGTCTGAAGTTAGCTTGAAGCTCTATCTGCTTCGGTCATCACACTTACCGCTGTTTTGGCAGCTAGTGGTTGAAGATGATTACCGGTCGCGCGGTCCTAAAGCGTAAGCAGGGGTGAACAAGGCAAGAAAAAGGAACGAGGGTTGCCTGCCAACTTGGGCACTAGACGCCAGGAAGGTTGCCCATGAGCGGGAAGAGTCATCTTGATGACACGATTACTATGCTTTGTTTCTGCTATGATTTGGCTTTTTCCAGAAGTGAACCGGCCCCCTCCGTTATGTCCTGGCGTGTACTCATTGCCGTGACTGTCTCGTAATTCAAGCCTATCTCCAAGGGGTGGGACATGGCTACGGTGATGGCTCTCTTGGCGCCCTGAATGAGTGCAGGGGCAATGGAAGCCATCTCCTCGGCGAGGTTCCACGCCTCTTCCATGAGCTTGTCCTTGGGATAAACATGCTCCACCAACCCTATCCTCAACGCCTCAGCGGCGTCTATCCTCCGGCCAGTGTATATAAGCTCCTTGGCCTTGCCAACACCGACGATTCTGGGTAGGCGCTGGGTACTCCCAAAATCCGGGATGGTGCCTAACTGTACCTCGGGTAAGCTGAAGATGGCTGTTTCCGAGGCGAGCCTGATATCACAAACCAGGGCCAATTCGAAGCCTACGCCCAGGCAGTATCCGTTAACAGCGGCTATCACCGGCACCGGTAGCATTTCGTACGCAGTGAAGACCTGGCCTCCGCTCTGAAGAGCTTCAAACTCAGAACGAGCTGTCCCGCTAAACAGAGACCCCTGGCCAGAGGCAGCCATCTTCAGGTCCAGGCCGGCGCAGAAAGAACGGTCGCCGGCTCCGGTGATTATGGCAGCTCGAATCTCAGGTTCAGCTTGTATACGCTCCACTGCCGCTTTCAGCCCGGCGAGTATATCCCCAGTGAAGGCATTCAGGACTTCAGGTCGGTTGAGAGTAATCGTGGCAATTCTGTCCCGTATTTCCAGCAACACCGTCTTGTCTTGAGCCATTTCTTCTTCTCCTTTCAGTATCCTTTTGCCCTCTAGAAGCCCGTCCGTTCGGGTGCTTGCCAATTATGCGCCTTGCCGAAGTAAGGTGGAATAGTCGTTATGGAACATGACTGACTCTTGACTTTGTCTTGAACCTCGTTACAGCGAGTACTATGCTGCCTATGGCTCCCACTATGAACCCTAGCGGGCAGATGAAAACCGCCATGACAAAGAAGAAAGGTTCGTCCCCACCATTCCAGAGATCTGCGCCGAACCAGAGAATGAACAGACCGTAAATTGCATTATGCAGGAGTACAGAGATTGGGAAACCAAGAATTGAGGCCCCCGTCAATATCACGAATATGCGTAGTATCCCAGATGACTTCCAAATCCCAAAAGCCAGAGTGCCAACACCAAGTAGGGCTACCAAGGAAAGAATCACAAAGAACATCTGCAGCCTCTCTCAGACACACTTCGCCCAGGATGCTTCTCCAGTCCACCAGATGGTGTCTGGTCGCCCGCCAAGGAAATCGTGTGCTTCGCCGAGTACTTCGCTCCTTGCTGGCTCCCTTGGGCCTGAGCGCTTGCTACTCAAATTGCAGGGTGTGGGCTATTTCCGAGAACAGGGGTTCATCGTACTTCCCGCCAAGCAGGCCTACTGTCACCACTGTGACGATGACCCAGTTGTTGTCCTTCATCGCCCCAAGCGCGAAGGCATCAGCTCCAAACGCCTGCGCCTTCAGTTTGACTACCGCCTCGGAGGCTGGAGTGCCGTCTGCCAGAGATGTTTCCCGCTGAGAGACAATTTCAATCTCTGAGGCGCCGCCTCCTTCGAGTGCTGCAGTGAGTGCGTCGACAAAGCTGGTGCCCTCCGCGACATCCGGCACGTTAACAGCTAGCAAGGGCACCGTACCAGCCGCTCGACAGAACACCGCTGTTGGCCCACACAGCGTAGACTCTCCCCAGTCATTGGGGTATTTGATAGAGAAACCGTAGTCTGGATTGGCATACTCGGCAGCTTCAAACGAGAGCTCGCCTGGGGTGGGTGGCTCCTCGGTTGTTGCTGGTTCACCGCATGTGCATGCCGGCAAGGCAAGCCCAAGAATGAGCGCCGCGGCGATAGATAGGACAGCAGACTTGTTCTTGTATAGCTTAGCTCTCATGATACCTCCTCTTCTATTCAGTCTCTTGAATCACCAGCATAGCCGTCTCATTACAGTATACCATCTGCAGGCTGGTGACGATAGCTCATCTAGAAACATACTGGGCCAGCCACCTTCCAGGACAGCCTGAAGTTCTGCCGGTCACGATTGGATAGGGTAGTGTGTGAATATCGCCGCAGTCATCCAGAGGAAGTGAATTGAGCCTCGGGCAGCTTACCTCTTGGCCAAGCTCTCTTGGTACGTCTTCCAGCCGGGACACCACTTGATGTGCCAACTCCAGATTTTGCCGCCCAGTGAACTAGGTCTTCTTTCTGCATACCTGCGCAATGGACAGTGTTCCCAACGGGGCTCCATCTTCGACCCTCCCCTGTCTTGTCGTCAGCAACAACTATACGGTATTTAGCCTGCTCGCAGCAACTGAGTTCGATGCTGGCAATTGAGCAAAATGTCGGCTGAGCTGGAGTTGCTGTAGATATGGCCTCATGCTATAATCTGCCTCAACTGGGGATTCGTCTAGCGGTAGGACGGCGGACTCTGGATCCGTAAGGCCAGGTTCGAATCCTGGATCCCCAGCCAGTACATGGCGCATTCGTCTAGGGGTTTAGGACACCTCCCTCTCAAGGAGGAGATCACCGGTTCGAATCCGGTATGCGCTACCAAGTCTATCAATACACAGAACTTTTAGAGCAACGTTTGCGTTTATTTAGATAGCAGCAGCGGAATGCTTAATACCCTTTGTTGCTGGCTGC
>JAUVVE010000096.1 GCA_030604795.1 Dehalococcoidia bacterium
CTCGACGCTCAGCCGTCACCAAAGGGGTAGAGCATCCCATTGAGGTGACTCTGGAGGAGGCCTATCACGGTACAAAGCGGGTCTTGCAGGTTTGGGGTGAAGAGCCTTGCTCTGTGTGTGGCGGGCGTGGGAAGGTTCGGGAGGGAGTTCGGAGCAAGGCATGTGCGGCGTGTGGTGGCTATGGCAGGGGAATGAAACCGAAACGCCTTGAAGTTAAGGTTCCGGCAGGGGTTCGAAGTGGCTCGAAGATCCGTGTCGCTGGCCAAGGCAGTCCAAGCTATGACGGGACCAGAGGCGACCTTTATCTGGTAGTGAAAGTATTGCCGCATAAGCTCTTTGAGCGCAAAGGGGATGACCTCTATGTTGAGGCTGCGGTACCTTTGGTCACCGCTCTTCTGGGTGGAGAGGCGAAAGTGCCAACGCTCAGGGGTAACGTGGCTCTGAGGATACCGCCGGAGACTCAGAATGGCAAGGTGTTCCGGCTGACTGGGCAGGGTATGCCACATGTGGGCGATTCATCACGGGGTGCCCTGTTTGCCAAATTGAAGGTGGTGCTGCCAACGAAGTTGACTCCGCAGGAGAGACAACTGTTTGAGCAGTTAAGGGTCTCCCGTCCTGGTTGAGTATTGATATGAGATTGGTTGGGGTGATAAGATAGAATGACTTCTGGGGATTCCGAACCGATATATGTAATAAGCGTTGCGGCCAGAATAGTAGGCATTGAGACCCACACCTTGCGCTACTATGAAAGGCTCGGTCTGGTGCAGCCATATCGTTCTCAGGGAAATATTCGCTACTATTCGGAGGGCGATGTTGAGCGTTTGCGGCATATCAAAGGCTTGATGAGTGACCTGGGAATCAACTTGGCGGGGGTGGAGGTGGTAATGCGTATGGCGAAGAGAATGGCAGAGATGCAGCGCCAGATTCAGGAAATGGAGACTGAGATTGACCGTCTTAAACAAGGGAATACGAGGGCAGAGTAAAGCCGAAGAAAGGAGATAGGGATGGCCAAAGCAAAAACGAAGCTTGAACCGGCGAAGTGGCAGATTACGGCGACCACTATCCACTGTGACTTGGTTGACGATTTCGTCACCATTATGGTCAATAGGGATTGGTCAGCGAGGTGTGCCTGGTATGGTCGGCACAAGCAGAAGGCACTGGAGGGCAAGAAACAGAAATTCGATAAGGACATGAAACTCAAAATAGAGAAATGTGCTGGCCCAGAGTGTGCCTATGTGACGGACTATCGGGACAAGCTTATTAAGGAGGAGTCTGGCAGCGAATAGAGGAGGCCTATGAGACCGGAGAGGTTTACCGAGCAGGCACGGGAAACGCTGGCTGCTTCGCAGGAGCTTGTGCGACGCTATCGGCACAGTCAATGGGATGTGGAACACATACTAATGGCTCTGCTGGAGCAGGAGAGCGGCTTGACCTCGGACATATTGGAGAAGTTGGGTGTGGATGTGGCGGCGGTAAAAGGGCGGGTCGGAGCCAGCCTTGAGCATGCCCCTAAGGTGGCTTATGAAGCGGGGCAGATCTATGCTACGCCTCGAATTGCACGGCTTCTGGAAAATGCGGAACGAGAGGCTGCCCGGCTTAAGGATGAGTTCATCGGCACTGAGCATCTGTTGATTGCTATCGCTGGGGAGGCTCAGGGCGAGGCAGTCACCATTCTGAAGGAGTTCGGTGTCGACCAGGAGAAGATCTACCGGGCACTTCAAGACATTCGAGGTGTTCACCGGGTTGACGACCCCAGGGCTGAGAGCAAGTATCGGTCTCTGGAGAAATACGGGCGTGACCTCACCGAGTTGGCGCGTGCAGGGAAGCTCGACCCTGTGATTGGCCGCGATGACGAGATAAAACGGGTGATGCAGATACTGACTCGGCGCACCAAGAACAACCCGGTGATTATCGGTGAGGCTGGTGTTGGCAAAACGGCTATTGCCGAGGGCTTGGCCCAGAAGATCGCCGCTGATGACGTGCCGGATTCTCTGAAGGAAAAAAGGGTGGTTGCGCTGGATATGGGGTCGCTGGTTGCTGGCAGCAAGTTTCGCGGCGAGTTTGAGGAGAGGCTTAAGGCGGTGATGGACGAGGTTCGCCAGGCCAGCGGTGAAATCATCCTGTTTATCGATGAGATGCACACCGTGGTGGGTGCCGGCGCTGCCGAGGGAGCAATTGATGCCAGCAATATGTTGAAACCTGCACTGGCTCGTGGTGAACTGCAGTGTGTTGGGGCAACTACGCTAGACGAGTATCGGGAGCATATCGAGAAAGATAAGGCACTGGAGCGGCGGCTACAACCAGTGTTCCTCGGTGAACCGAGCGTGGAGTCGACTATTGAGATGTTGCGTGTACTGCGCCCCAGGTATGAAGCTCATCACAGAATAAGAATCGATGACTCTGCACTGGAGGCTGCTGCACGACTGAGCCACCGTTATGTCTCTGACAGGTTCCTGCCAGACAAGGCGATCGACCTGATAGACGAGGCAGCCAGTAAGCTGCGTATTGATGAAGAAAGCAAACCACCGAATATCAGAGCACTGGACGAAAAGATAAAGCATTCGCAGGAGGAAGAGGAGGCAGCTTCTCAACGGGGGGATTTCCAGCACGCAGCCGAGTTGAGGTCACAGAGGCTGCAAGTGGAGCCAGAACGTGACCAAGCCGAGGGCGAGTGGCGCAAGGAGCAGAGAATCGACAGCGTAGTGGACGAGGAGGACATAGCTGAGTTGATTTCCAAGTGGACGGGTATTCCGGTTTCCCGGATGCTGGAGGGTGAAGCAGAGAAGTTGCTTCACATGGAGGAGAGGGTACACGAGAGAATTGTGAATCAAGACGAGGCTGTTTCAGCTATCTCTGAGGCTGTCAGGCGAGGGCGTGCTGGGCTAAAAGACCCGAAGCGACCGATAGGTAGCTTTATCTTCCTGGGCCCGACCGGTGTGGGCAAGACAGAGTTGGCACGAGCTCTCGCTCAGTTCCTCTTCGATGATGAAGATGCCATGATACGGCTTGACATGTCAGAGTATGTGGAGAAACACACGGTATCTCGACTTATCGGGGCCCCCCCTGGATATGTGGGCTATGAAGAAGCGGGGCAGCTAACCGAAGCGGTGCGCCGTCGCCCGTTTCGGGTCATTCTCCTTGATGAGATTGAGAAGGCGCACCCCGACGTTTTCAATATCTTACTTCAGATGCTGGAGGATGGCAGGCTGACTGACGGCCATGGCAGAACGGTTAACTTTAAGAACACCGTGGTGATAATGACCAGCAACTTGGGTACGCAGGAATTCCAGCGCCAAGCGATTGGCTTCTCTCGCCAGGAGAAAGGCGAGCAGCAGCGGCTGAAGAGCACTATAGAGACTGCTTTGAAACAGACTTTCCGCCCTGAATTCCTGAACAGGGTAGATGATATTATCATCTTCCAGCCGTTAACTGAGGAGCAGCTAAAGAAGATTGTTGACCTGTTGGTTCTTGAAGTGGAGAAGCGATTGGCTGACCGCAATATGGAGTTGGAGCTGAGCGATGAGGCGAAGTCTTGGTTGCTCAAGGAGGGCTTTCAGCCGGCCTACGGAGCTCGTCCGCTGCGTCGGGCAATCCAGCGCCACGTGGAGAATCCCCTGTCCAGTCGAATATTGAGCGGAGAGTTCAAGGATGGAGACCGCGTGATTGTTGGTGTCGATGGTGATGGGTTGAGCTTCAGCGCCAAGAAGAAGGCCAAGGTAGCTACGTAAATGACAGCTTCTCCCGAGACAACGGAGGCAGCGAAGACAGGGTCAAGAAAGGCAGAATATACTATAGCTGGTGTGGCACTAGCGCTTACTATTGCGCTATGTGTAGCCGTTGTCGTTTACTGGGATTATGTAATTCAGGCTCAACAGTATGGTTACCTCGGTGCCTTTGTCATCAGCGTCTTTGCCGGCGGCACCGTGTTTATCCCCATACCAGGTATCCTGGTCGTATTCACCTTGGGCAGTGTGTTGAACCCAGCCATCGTCGGTATTGTGTCCGGCCTGGGCGAAGCTGTTGGCAGCATTGCAATTTACTTCAGCGGCTATGGCGGACGGAAAGCTGCCCAGACTCTCGGCAACAGGTCTTTTGCCAGGTTTCAAGATTGGATACGCCGGCGTGGCTCTCTGGCTGTGTTTGCCATGTCAGCTATCCTCAACCCTTTGTTCTATCCCTTTACGGCGATAGCAGGGATGCTCCGCTTCGGAGTGGTTAAGTTCTTCTTTGTATGCTGGGGAGGCAAGGCGGTGAAAAACATGGTGATTGCCTACGCTGGTTATTTTGGCTTGCGCTCGATACTGCGCTGGGTGGGAGTAGAAATTTAGTCGATGGATAAGCAAAAGAGCTGGCGGGTGGCTCTTTTCCTGTCTATCTTCCTTGGGTTCTTTGGCGTTGACCGCTTCTACATTGGCCGGACACGCTCGGCGATTGTCAAGCTCCTCACCTGTGGGATGTTTGGTATTTGGTGGCTCAGCGA
>JAUVVE010000062.1 GCA_030604795.1 Dehalococcoidia bacterium
GCAGTCGTGATGTGCATAGCTCCGTCGGAACTGGTCAGAATAGGCTTGATGGACAGCACTGAGCCTATCCGAGAGGCAAACTCGGGTACCCTGCCACTTCTATGAACATGACGGATGGTTTCCAGAAGGACGAAGAGTTTCACCCGCTCCTTGACCGCCTTGGCTACGGCGGTGACTTCGTCGAGGGGCTTCTTTTCGGCAGCCCGAGCAGCCGCCAGAACGATAAGACCTTCAGCAGCGGCAGCGGTCTCAGTATTCAACACTTCTATCCTGGCTTGGGGCAGTTCCTTTTCCGCCAGCTCCTTGGCAATTTGAGCACTCTCGTATTGCGCACTAAGCTTTGAGGATACGGTAATCGCCAGGATGTCCTGGCCACGCTTGCTGATATCTCGGTAGGCTTCAAGGTATTCTTGGGGGGAGGCCGCTGAGGTTCCCCACGACTCAGGAGCTCTGTCAAGGAACTCGTAGGCCTGGGTGGGACTCACATCCACCCAGTCGCGGTAGACCTTGCCCTCAAAGAGGATGTTCACCGGCACCATTGCGATTCCGTAGCGCTCGGAATCTTCCTTGGTGATACAGGCAACGCTATCGGCGATGATAGTTGTCTTGGTCATAGGTCGTCGTCCTCACATCATACATCGCATAACGATGCTATCCTAGTATACTACCTTTGTCAAGTCGAGTTCGGGCGTTGGCTTTAGATTTGGGCGGCTGGCAACCCGAGACGGCGGGACTCATACACACCTGCCCTTTGTTGGGAAAGCCCTTCAGTGCCCGAAGGCTTACCTCGTTCGTCGTCGGAAGGTGCGTATGGCCTAGGTGCGGGACGCAAAGTTCGTGCTTATGTGAGATTTTTACCAAAACGTTTACCATGCTGGAGTGATGTTTACCAGTATGTTTACCTTTATTGGATATGATGATAACTGGCACTGAGTCAATGGCCCGAGGTGCTGCCTGAAGGCAAACAAAGGCAGGCTTCGTGTCGAGTTCACAGGGAGGTGAAGGAGTTCTAGTTCTGCCAGTTTAGGCACTGGATATTGTGCGGGGGTGCTGAAGCACTAGTCGCAGAGTGGTCACTTAACTAGTGTGGAGCCAATAGTGAAACCGACCCGACTGGGTTGGTTTTGTTTTTTTGCCAAACGCGGTGATAGACAATGAAGACGTTCTTGCTTGTCGGACTGATTGTGGAACTGACAGTTGGCGGACTGCTTTTGCTAGGGCTGCTATCTCCCATCTCAGAAGCTCAGTCCGATGGTGCCACGGACAACGCCACCTCTCCGCTGGTAGAGTTCCTCCCGGACATTGGAAAAATCTATCGAGCGGCCCTAACCGCCCCTCTTCAGGAAGTGGAACAGGAGATTGAGGACGAGGAGATAGCCCGTTTCTATCACCGGCTGATAGAGAGATACGACTTGGACTAGCCGTAGAGCAGTGGAATCGGGCCTACGGGCGAGTGGTACCAACGGTGAAGAAATGGCGGATGGCTCCTATGCAGCTCTCAGGGAATCAGGCATCCGAATCAGGCAGAGCCAGTGTCAGGCTCAGAACGCTGGGCGATAGAAACGCTTCCTTCTTCTTGGGCTCGTGCGGACGTTAGAGTACATACCAGAAGCACCAGCAGAAAACCAGAGACACAAGCAGGAAACCACCAACTATAGCCACAAGCTCTTTGTTCATTCTGTGCCCCTTACGGCGGTCGGTTCTCAAAACGCATGACTGACAGACTGCTATGTATTATAACGACAGATTGTTGCTGCGGTTTAGTCTCTAAGTAAAAGCCAGGTAAAATGTGCGGCGCCCAGTGGGATCCGTTTGTGGGTTATTGCTGCACTCCCGGTTCCCAAGGGGTGTATCCATAAGACACCCGCAATCGCAACGGAGCTACAGCCCAGGATCTTGGAAAGGATTTCTAGCTTCGGGCCATTCCGCAAGGCGCAACACGCAGGTTGGGGTGGTGGCGCCTGGATTTGAACTACTCACCGCGGCACTGTTCAACCGTTAGCCAAGCCGTGCCACCACTATGTCTCCGCCTTCGATGACCACTTTCATCGTCCTCTGGCAGTGGGGACAGGTCAGAGGCCCGCTGTAGTTGACCTTGGAGCCATCTAGAGGGATGATTTTGCCGCAGCCGAGACAGGTTACGCTAGGAGAACCGGTGCCGGATGCTACCTGATGCCGGCGTTTGTGGCTTGCCAGTTGTTCAATATCGTCGAACTCAGCGCCACAGCTGAAGCACTTGTATCGCATTCCCGCACCGCCTTTCTCTGTAGACTGAGTTGCCTACGTGGGTGGCTTTGACAACGTATTTCATATCCTGAATGAGCCACCATCCAAGCTGATGACGTGACCTGAGATGTAGCCCCCCTCATCCGAGCAGAGAAAGGCACAGAGATTGCCCACGTCCTCAGGTTGGCAGACACGTTGAAAGGGCATTCCCTTGCCTATCTCCTTGATATCCTGGCCGCTTGTTGCTTTCACCAGGCGCGTTCCCATCTCCGTCTCCACGAGCCCCAAGGCCATAACATTGACCCGAATGTTGTTGGGTAGTTCCTCCTTGGCCAGGACCTTGGCAAAGGCTTCCAGGGCTGCTTTGGCCACAGCATAGGGGCCATGCCCGGCACGGCACTGAACGGCGGCCATAGAAGAAATGAAGTGGATGTCGCCCCGCTCCTGTTTGCGCATGTGAGGCAGCACGGACTGCACGAAATGAAAGGCTCCGAAAACATGGATGTTCATCACCCTGTGCATTTCCTCTATATCGGTGTCAGCAATGTACTGTCCCCTGGACGCAATGCCAGCGTTATTGACCAGGATGTCTATCCTTCCAAAGGTGTCGGCCGTTCTGGCGACCATTTCCTTGACCTTGTTATAATCGGTAACATCGGCCTGGAAGGCCATGGCTTTCCTTCCTATCGCCTCTATCTCGGCAACGATACTCTTGGCCGCATCGTCGTCACGTCTGAAGCATATAGCCACATCAGCCCCAGCTTTGGCCAGCGCCAAGCTGATCCCCCTCCCAATCCCCCGGGAGCCGCCGGTCACGATGGCAACTCTTCCTTTTGTACTCATCTCGATCTCCTTTCGATTCTGTGTAGTCAGCCTTACTTCTACAGTATACTTGGCTTGCTGTTTTGCCCTCATTATACATCCCGGGGAAGCGAGAGGATACTGGTCACTTCAAGGGTGTGCGGCGTGGCCAAGCTTGCCATCGGGGCAGCAATAAGCCAGGATGTGTCGTAAGTACGGACGTCTTGTCCAACTAGATTAGGCTGCTGTGACCGAGAGCACGGAGGCTATCACTTGTGGAAATCGGGCTGGCGCTTCTCCATAAAGGCGCTGACCGCCTCTCTGAACGGGGGCCGCGCCAGGGCCGCACTGAACTCGCGCTGCTCGCGCTCGAGGATGGTGGCGAAGTTGCCTTCGCCGAGATTCTGATATGTAAGGGTCTTGATGGCAAGCAGTGACTCTGTCGGGTTGAAGGCGATGTCCGCTGCCGTGGCGAGGGCCTCCTCCATCAGCTTGCCGTGGGGCACCACCCGGTTCACTAGACCAATGCGCTCGGCCTCCTCGGCACTGATGAACTTCCCACTCAGCATTAGTTCCAGCGCCGGGCCGAGGCCGACGATATGCGGCAAGATATGTGTACTGGCCAGCTCCGGGATAACGCCAACGCGGACAAATCGCATGGAGAGGCGTGCCTGGTCGGACGCAATGCGCAGGTCGCAGGCCAGCGTCCAGGTGAGGCCAGCCCCAACGCACAGGCCGTTGATGGCACAGATAATCGGCTTCGAGCGCTGGCAGAATAGTGTCCAGGACTCCTCTGCCTCCAAGCGGGCCCGCGTTCTCTCACCTTCCTCAGGCCGTTCCAGCGATTGCTGCCAGCTCGAGATGTCCGCTCCGGAGGAGAACGCCCGCCCAGCACCTGTCAGGATGATGGCACCGATGGATGGGTCGGAATTCCAGGCGTCAATCTGGTCACGCGTCTCCGCCGCCATCGTCCTGTGGAGGGCATTCAGTCTCTCCGGATTGTTGAGCGTGATGATTCCAACACGCCCCTTCGTTTCCACCAAGATCATCTCATGCTTCACCATAGGGTCTCCTTTCTGTGTAACCGGCCTTACTTCTCCAGTAATGCTTCGTCGGGAGTTTGCCTTCATTATACATCTCGGTGAAGCAGGATAGAATACCTCGAAATGCAGAGGTGACCCCGTGTGCATGCGGAGCGCCTTGCTGCACTCACTTCACCTGCTCCATATTGCCCTTCATCTCTTCGTGGTCCTTGTGTCGCGTCTGCTTTCTACCGTATGGGTTCATTCTGAACCTCTTCAATAACATCCCGAAGGCGTTCAGCGTAATAAGGTGGTAAGTCATCTATGTCGAAGAATTTGGCGTCTTCCGCTTCCTCACCAGGGGTTGGTTCTCCATCACCTACCCTTACCAGGTACATCACCACCAGCATGTCGCCGTAGAGCTCTTTGTCTTCCAACCGAATCACTCCAACCAATCTTACCACTTCGCCAGAGACGCCGGTTTCCTCTCTTAGTTCTCTGAGACAGGCCTCCTCCGGTGTTTCACCGGTCTCAATGAAACCTGAAGGAAACCCCCAGGCTCCTTTTCTTGGGGGCAGCCCTCTTTTGATCAGCAAGAATCGTCTGTTCCTTGTCGGGATAGCCAATGCGACTGGTAAGGGATTCTTGTAGTCAACGAAATCGCAGTTCGGGCAAAACTGTCTCTGTTTACCTTCGACAACTCCTGATTTGAGCGGTGTTCCACACATCGGGCAGTACCTATATTCTTCTTTCATAAAGCCTCTTTCTGCACCTTGAACATAATGGCATTCTTGAATAGCTGTAGAGGTTTTCAAACCAAGCGAATCGACTCACAGGCGTGCCTCCGCCTAGGGATTATACACCCAGGTCGAACAAAGCGGAATGTGAGATGGGCAATCTAGTGGCCTGAACTGTACGTGGAAGGGCATACGTGCAGAATAGGGTAACGAATCTGGAAAAGGGTTTTCTCAATGAAGTCTTGGGTTTCACTCATACTCCTTAGGAACCGCGCAGATGATGACCATGCGCTGGCTAGTCGATTTATTCCTGAACTGGTGTTTTTCGTCGGGGAGTATCAGAGCAAAATCGCCTTTCTTGATCTCTCGTTCTTCACCGCTTTCCGTGACTATGGCACCACTACCTTCAATTATATAGTTCAGATGTTCGTTGGGGTGTTTATGAAAGGGAGTGTGGCCGCCGGGCTCGAAAGTAAATACGCGAAAGGAGAATGATGGAGAACCGTCATCCTTTGATATGGGGACCTGCTTGTGGATGCCTTCTGCGCCCTCCATATTCGGCTTCACCTTCTTGACTTCGTCTAGACTGCATGTTTTCATACCAGGACCTCCAGATGGCGCCTTATTTCCGCACTATGCGATATTCTGTGGGTATTATTCTGTGGGCATTATACGCCCAGGGCATTATACACCCACCCAAAACAAAGCGAAATGCCCCCTTGCGTCTGACTAAACGCTCTGCTCGCTCGCAGGGTTCTGTGGTTTGTCTCCCTCGTCCTGGCCAGGGATTTCTTCCTGTCAGGGCAGCCTACAAAGCCTTGACGAGGGAACTAAAGGCAGCGTAGAATGCAGTCGTGCCTAGAGAAGGGGCTCGTTCCATCTGGGTAGAAGGGACGGAAGCAGAAAAAAGGAGGGTGCCAGGTGGTCTGGTGGTAATTAAAGAGAGAAAGACAATTCCACATCATTAAGAAGGTCGAATTTCTACACAAGTTCTATTGCTCTTAAAGGGAAGAAGGAGGGTGTATGCATTAGTGGAAAAGAACTTGCAGTCGATAATGACCAGTAAAGAAGAAGGAGGA
>JAUVVE010000135.1 GCA_030604795.1 Dehalococcoidia bacterium
AACAGACGTAGCAGGAGCTCAGAACCTCCAGCCAGCGCTAGAGCCAGGAAAACAGCCGGGAGTATGAAAACGATTCTTCGAATTCTCATTGCTCTAGTGTCTTCGTACTGGAAGGCGACGGTTTTCGTGGCGCAGGTGCAATACGCGGCCGGCGGCAAAGTGCTATTCGGCCAGCGTTCCCGGGACCGGGACTGTGTCAAGCAACTCGTGCACGATAGCCCTATCGCTTCTGTCTCCCGGGGCATCCGTTAAACGCGCTATCAATCGATGCGCCAGAACAGGCTCGGCTAGTGCCTTAACGTCGTCGGGCAGAACGAAGTCTCGTCCCTGCAGAAGAGCACGAGCCTGAGCGGTGCGAAAAAGGGCCAGCGAACCGCGAGGTGACACTCCAAGATATATAGAACGGTGATCGCGTGTGGCTCCCACCAGCGTAGCTATGTACTGCTTTATCAAGTCATCTACGTAAATTCTTTTCACCGCTGTCTGAAGCAACTCAACGTCAGCGCTGCCGGCTACCGGATTGAGCTGTTCAATGGGATGGGTGTACTGCTGGTTCTCCATGATGGTGATCTCGTCCGGCATTGACGGATAGCCAATACCTAACCGTAGAACGAACCTGTCCAGTTGTGTCTCAGGGAGAGGAAAGGTACCCTCATATTCGATAGGATTCTCCGTCGCCAGGACGTGGAAAGGAGTGGGCATCCTATGGCTGACACCATCAACGGTGATCTGTCTCTCTTCCATGCATTCGAGGAGGGCTGATTGCACCTTGGGGGTGGCCCTATTGATTTCGTCTGCCAGGACTATTTGCGCCACTACTGGACCGGGACGGAACTCGAAATCGCCGGTTTTCTGGTTATACACAGAGACTCCGGTAATATCTCCAGGAAGCATGTCGGGAGTGAACTGGATGCGCTTGAATGTGCAGTCCAAGGATCTGGCCAAGCTGCGGGCAAGCATTGTCTTTCCAACACCTGGAGCATCCTCAATAAGCAAATGCCCCTTGCTAATCAGTGCTATGACGGCCAGCTCTATTGCTGCTCTCTTGCCTACGATGACCTGCTCGACGTTATCGAGTATGGCTTTGGCTGTATTCTGAGCCTTCACTAGGGTGTCGCCCATCTCACCCGCCGTACCTTGTGAAGCCGTCTTCTGTCTAGAGAAGTTGGTCTCGCTCATGTTCTTGCCCTAATTGTAGCAAAAGCAAAAGAGAATGAGAAAACCTGATGAATCAAGAACTCGTTCCGATTCTGCACTATCGAACGTGCTGGAACGATATGAACCGGTGTGCGTGCGGAATGTACAGTCGCAACCTCGGACACGGAGGTAGTATTGCACAGTGTGGGCTTCTGTCACGTGTCTTCGGGGCCGCCCCACTGCCGGTGGCAGGTCAGCCTTCACCACTGCGACTTAGGTTACTCAGTTATGCACCTGGTAGCCCCAGGATGCCCACAAAAATAGCACAGCCGTCTGGAGCACCACCTAGGTTATGGGTCAATCCCAACTTGGGCTCCTTTATCTGCCGAGAAGGCATGCCGGCGTTCAGTAGATCGTCTGCTTTGCCCTGAAGCTGCTTGTACATCTCGTAGAGCATCCTTATCCCACTGGCGCCAATTGGATGCCCAAAACACTTCAAGCCACCGTCAGGTTGTACAGGCAGCTTGCCATCCAGGTCAAAGAAGCCGGATTCGATATCATCTCTTACCTTCCCTCTAGGGCTGAACTCCAGGTCCTCCATGGTAACTGCCTCGGTGATAGAGAAGCAGTCGTGGACCTCAGCCATGCTTATCTCCTCGCGGGGATTTGCTATCCCTGCCTCCTGGTAGGCTGCCTGTGCAGCACGAACGGTAGTCTCAACATGCGCGTAGTCATATTTTGAGCTATACCTTCCGTCACGAGGTGACATGGCAATCTGCAGTGCCTTGACATATATCGGGTCTTTTCTCATACTCTTGGCTATCTCAGGGGTGGTAATAATGGCTGCGGATGACCCATCGCTGACGCCACAGCAGTCGAATAGTCCTAGAGGCCAGGCAATCACGGGGGCATTGAGTATGGTCTCCATACTAACTTCCCTCTGGAAGTGGGCATTGCGGTTCAGAGCACCGTTGCGATGGCTCTTCCAGGAAACTCTGCCTATCATGTGCTTCCCGTCCTCAAAGCTCAAGCCATACCGGGAGAAATATGTAGTAGCAAGCAAGGCAAAATTGCCCGGCGCTGTGCTTTCGGGTGACAATACATGGCTGGGATTAGGCTGTGCTCCACCCAGACCACTAAGCCCGGTGTCCTTGAGCTTGTCAACGCCGAGGGTCAACACCATATCATAGATACCAGCAGCTACTGCATAGCAGCCATTCCTGAAGGCGTCTGAAGCGGTGGCGCAGGCGTTCTCCACCCTGGTAATGGGAATATACTGAAGTCTTAGAGGTTCGGATAATGTCATCCCGGTAGCTCCTGAGGAGGTGGTTCCCACCCAGGCTGCCTGGATATCCTGAGGCTCTATCCCAGCATCTTCAAAGGCCTCATAAGCAGCCTCCACAATCAGGTCATTGGCGCTGGCATCCCAGCGTTCCCCGTATTTGGTGCATCCCATGCCAACTATAGCAACCCTGTCCTTAATACTTCCTGCCATTTTCTTACCTCCTTGATTTTGAGTCTAGTCCCTCAGTGGTTTACATTTCCAGAAGTAGTTGTGAACACCTTTGGCAAAGAATATCTTCCTGAAGGTCATCTCCACGCCCATGCCCACCTTGCACTCTTCAGGGTCACGGTCAGCCATCTCAAATGAGCCCCTTCCCCCTCCCTCGAAATCAACAACCGTTATTGTGTTGGGCGGGTCCTGGCTGAGAGCCAGGAAGTCATGGCTGAAACTGACTACCTTGCCTGTCTTGTCAGCGAACCTGTAAGGCTCGAACTCATCCTTGGCCTGGCACTCGACGCAGACCCGGGCACGAGTCGAGGCGAAATTCAAGAACAACTGGGGGGTGCCGCACTTCCGGCACTTGACTCCATAGAGGGGTAAGGCAGACCTGTGTTCTCTCCACAAGGACGACATAGAGGTTGGCTGCCTCTCAGGGCGGGCAGCCGGCTCCATTGGCACCAAACCACGCCAGCGCAGGTACTTCTCATAGTTGTCGAGCGTTCTTTTGATCTCGAGGTGACGCTTTATCGCTCGCCTGTTC
>JAUVVE010000058.1 GCA_030604795.1 Dehalococcoidia bacterium
ACCCCCGATCAGTACCTTTTGAATAAGGAAGAGCTCAGGATTGTCGACAAGAGAATCAGGAAGCAAGAATGGCAGTTGGTAATGGATTCGAAGGTGTCACCAGGTGAGCTCGAAGGGAGTGTTAGGCTTGCTATTCCAACATCAAAGCAATCCGTGCAGAAATTGACTGACGAGGAAATCATCGCCTTGGCCAAGTTGGGCAAAACGATTGAGGATTTGTATCAGTTCCCGCAGGACATCGAATGGGCAAAGCAAGACAGACAGTTGTTCATCGTGCAATCCCGGCCTGTCACCACCGTGAAGGAACAGCAAGATATCGGGGCACTACCGCAAATCCTGGCTCCGCCCATTGTGACAGGCATGGCCGCCAGCCCAGGGATAGCGGTTGGTCCGGCTAGAATAGTGCCTGACGTTTCGCAGATAGGCATGGTCAAGAAAGGGGATGTGCTCGTAACTGCGATGACGGCCCCGGATTGGGGGCCGGCGATGAAACGAGCCGTGGCCATAGTCACCGAGCGTGGTGGACGAACCGCTCACGCAGCTATTGTTAGCCGCGAACAGGGTATCCCGTGTGTGGTTGCCGCAGAAGCAGCAATGAGACTTCTCAGCGACGGACAGGAAATCACCGTAGACGGCTACCGGGGCCAAGTCTATGTGGGCAGAGTAACGGAGGAGAGAAGAGCTACTCCGGCCGTTATTACCGGGGACAGAATCAAGACGCATACCAAGGTTTATGTCAACCTGGCTGACCCAGATCAGGCTGAGGCTGTGGCAGCGAGAAACGTGGATGGGGTTGGCTTGCTGAGGGCCGAGTTCATAATCTCCGAGAAGATTAACAGCCATCCACGGTTTATGCTGCACGAGGGGAAAGCAGCACATTTCGTAGCAGAGCTGGCTCGAGGTATTTCCACTTTTGCCAAGGCCTTTCAGCCTCGACCTGTAGTCTACCGGACTACCGATTTCAAGACTAATGAATACAGGAACTTGCCCGGCGGGGATAGGTACGAGGAGTTTGAGGAGAACCCAATGCTCGGTTACCGCGGCTGCTCCCGATACACTCGGGAACCGGAAGTCCTCAGGATGGAGATAGACGCTGTCAAGGCAGTATGCCAGCATTATGACAATGTTTACGTTATGATTCCTTTCGTCCGTTTCGTAGACGAAATGGCCAAGATAAGAAGGTTCCTCATAGCTGAGGGGTTGTATCAATTCCCTAATTTCAAACTCTGGATGATGGTGGAGGTACCGTCGAATGTGCTGCTTATCGAGAAGTTTATAGATGTCGGCATCGATGGTGTTTCTATTGGCTCTAACGATTTGACGCAACTTATATTGGGAATAGACAGAGACAATGCCAAGCTTGCGGAGCAATTTGACGAAAGAAACGAGGCAGTACTCCAAGCCATAGAAAGGGTCATTAAGGTTTCGGTGAGCAAAGGCATTACCTGTTCTGTTTGTGGACAAGCACCTTCAGTCTACCCAGAATTCACGGAGAACTTGGTGAAATGGGGAATCACGTCAGTTTCAGTAAGCCCAGACATGATTGATGAAACAAGACGTATAGTTGCTGCTGCCGAGGCGAAATCCAGCTGATGCGAAATTGTATCGGAGTTGGAAAAACGAGAGCTTAGGTTTGATGGTCTATCTTGAAGTCCGGCAGCGGACGGAGGAAACTGAAGAGAGCCTTTCCCCTTGCGCATCAAGAAGTAGCCTTAGCCGAGGCAGACTTAGATGGGAAGAGCCTTGCCCAATACGGACGGCTTTCCAGCGTGACCGTGACCGAATTGTTCATTGTAATGCCTTTCGCCGTCTCAAGCACAAGACTCAGGTTTTCATCGCCCCATTGGGCGACCACTACGTGACGCGGCTTACCCACACGCTGGAAGTCTCTCAGATTGCCCGCACCATATCTAGAGCTCTGAATCTCAATGAGGACCTTACCGAGGCTGTTGCTCTAGGACATGATCTGGGGCATACACCCTTTGGTCATGTAGGCGAGGATGTTCTGAACGAGCTTTCTCCCGATGGGTTCAGGCACAATGAGCAGAGTCTAAGAGTAGTCGATTTGCTCGAGAAGGATGGGCACGGATTGAACCTTACTTGGGAAGTCCGGGATGGCATCCTAAACCATTCTAAGAGCGACATTGATATCCTCGGGGAGGGTTGGACGGGAGTTGGTACAATCGAAGGCCAGGTAGTCAAGATGTCTGATATCGTCGCCTACATAAATCATGATGTCGCCGACGCCCTAAGAGCTCACGTTATCACCGAAAACGACCTGCCTGATTCCGCAGTGAGAGTTCTCGGTCATTCTTCCTCTCTCCGAATCAACACCTTAGTCTGTGATATAGTTAACTGTTCTTTGGCAACCATCGAGAATGCCAACTTGGCAAGGCCAACCGTGGGCATGAGCCCTCAAGTCCTTCAAGCGGCTAATAGCTTGCGTGAGTTCCTTTTTGACAAGGTATACAATCCCAGTTTGGCTAGCAAAGAAACGGAAAGGGCGGGGGAAATAGTGCGGCTCGTCTACTCATGCTTCCTGAAGCACGAGGATAAGTTGCCTGAGGAATACAGCTTACGTGAAGATAGTGTACAACGTAAGGTTGTTGACCATGTTGCCGGGATGACAGACCAGTACGCTTCACGAATGGCTGAAATGATCTCGGACTGAGAGGCCGCGATGGCGTAGGACTGCGGTTTTGAAGTAGTCAACGGGATTTTGCAATGAGTGTAGTTGACGACGTAAAGCAGAGACTGGACATTGTGCAACTTGTCTCTGAGTATGCCAGCCTCCAGAAGTCGGGGCGAAATTTCAAGGCCTTGTGTCCTTTTCACGCTGAGGAACACGCATCGTTTTTTGTATTCCCCGAGCGACAAAGCTGGCATTGCTTCGGAGCCTGTGGCACTGGCGGTGACGTTTTCTCCTTCATCATGAAGAAAGAAGGATTTGACTTTGGGCAGGCGCTTCGGCTCTTAGCTGAAAGGGCCGGCGTTACTTTGGGCGCTCCGTCTGGTGCGAAGAAAGGAGCTGAAGCTGAGGAAAGAGGCAGCTTATTTGGAATCAACGAAGCAGCTGCCGAGTATTACCACCACCTGCTCTTGAACACTTCAACAGGCGAGATGGCAAGGGATTATATAACTCGGCGAGGTTTATCACCCCAAACCATTACCAACTTCCAATTGGGCTACAGTCCTGTCGGGTGGGAGGCGCTCCGGCAGTACTTGCTAAGTAAAGGTTATGAGGAGACAGAGCTGCTAGCTGCCGGGCTGTTAGTGGAGCGCGAGGGTGGAGGCAGCTATGACCGATTTCGCAACCGACTGATGTTCCCTATTCGAGACATTCAAGGCAACGTTCTGGGCTTCGGTGCCAGAGCGCTGGACGAGTCTTTGCCCAAGTATATTAACTCCCCGCAGACATCGATTTTCGATAAGAGCACGAGCCTTTATGGTATCGACCGGGCTAAGGCACCTATTCGGCAGAGCGATTTGGCGATAATCACGGAAGGCTATATGGATGTCCTCACTGCGCACCAACACGGTTGGGAGAACGTAGTTGCTTCTATGGGCACGTCCATGACTGACAGACAATTGGCTGTCATCAAGAAACTAACGAGGCACTTGATATTGGCCCTTGATGCCGACGCTGCCGGTGAAGAAGCTATCCTCAGAAGCGGTGAGATGGTCGATAGCATGCTGTCAGTCCCACTGCAAGAGTACCTGTCTACGAAATATGACTACGCTTCGATGAAATATGACGACGCCCGCAATTTTGAAGTCGCGGTTCTTGTGTTGCCTCCAGGCAAGGATGTCGATGAGCTAACCAGAGACGATGTCTCTCACTGGCAAAAGCTGATAGCGAATGCAAAGCCGATGATTGACTTTATTCTTGCTACGGCTGTTGCTAGAGTCGACTTGGAGAGTGCTACGGACAAGTCCTCAGCTGTGGAGAGGCTCCTCCCGTTGCTTTCCCAAATGAAGGATCCAATGCGCCAAGGTCACTATGTTCAAAGGCTCGCTCAGTTGCTGAAGGTTGACGAGCGTGATGTGAGAGACGCGTTGGCGAAATTCCGGGCTGTCGAGCGGAGAAGAGCGAGTAAGAGCTTTCGGACTTCCGCTCCCCCGACCGCTGCATCTTTCTCATCCAGCCCAGTTGAAGAGTATTGCCTGGCCTTATTGCTTCAATTCCCGGAACTCAGGCCAGAAGGTATGAGGGCGTTGCCAGATTATTTTGAGCGCAGCCAAAATCGAGAACTGTTCTTGAAATGGCAACAAAACGACGATCTTGAACTTCTTAGAAATAGCCTCGACGACAGTCTTCATGAGTACTTGGACAGCTTGCTGGCTAAGGTTTTCCCCCCGTCCCTCAGAGAGAGCGAGGTAGCACACCAGCAAACCCTGAACGACTGTATCATGCGCTTGCAGGAGAAATGGCTAAGGAGCTTAGAGGCTAAGAAAGAGGAGCTTTTGGCTACAGAAGCCGAGACAGGTGGAGTAACCGCGGAATTGACCAAGTTGGATGAACAAGGTATAGAGGTCAGCAAGCGGCTGAGGGAGGTGTTCATCAAAATGGGACATCGCCGACAACCAGCAGCAAGAAGGAGTGAGCAGTGAGTCCGACTCGGGATGACGAGCTTCTGTCTCTCTTCCCTGACATGAAAGACGCCGATGAGCTGGACTCCGATGAAATCGTCGGCATCAAGCCCAACGTTAAGTCACTTGGGCTTCCTGGCAGTGCATGGGGCAATTTTGGCGAAGGGGAGTCAGAGCAAGGCGCTACCAAGATATCCCCTCCTCGGGAAGGTGATGAGTCTGCTGACCTCCAAGAAGAGTGGGCAGACAAGCCACAGACAGAAGCTCGGTCGGCACTTAGGGTTGAAGTGACGCCCGGCGAGCATGAAATAATTGATGACCCGATACGAATGTATCTCCATGAGATCGGGAGGGTTTCGCTTCTGACTGCAAGTGATGAGAAGGCGTTAGCTAGCAAGATAGAAGCGGCCAAGTACCTAGAGACAATCGGAAAGCTTTACTTTCGGCGCCACGATGCGTATCCTTCGTCCCTTCACATAACCGTCTATTTGATTCGTCATTTACTCGCAGCTCAGCCTATAGTCGACATTCTTGCCCAGCAGCTTGAGCTTGTTGCTACAGATAGCATTACTGAGAGACTCCGCGACCCCAAACTGCGCGCGGCTATCGATGGCGTGCTCGACCAAGAAATGGTACCGGCTATTGCTGAATGCCTTGGTATGAGCATTCCAAGAGTTGAGCTGCCGGAGCATACTGACGACGCAATAGACCCTGAGGCCCAAAGGATCTCAGAGGTTAAGCGAAGCTTGATAGACCTTTCAATAGATAGTCGGCTTTTGCCTCCAGAATTGCTGGCGGTCATAGGAGATGAAACCTCCTGGAGTCAGTTGGAATCTTTGGTGGCGGAGCCCGTTAATCCCGAATTCCTTTCCGAGCTTCATTCCATGAGTCAGCAGCTCAGAGCCCATTTTAGCAAGGTGAAAAGAGCAGCGAGGAGATCGGAAAAACACCTTACAGAGGCCAACCTGCGCTTGGTGGTCAGCGTTGCCAAGAAATACGTTGGCCACGGAATGCCACTCCTCGACCTGATTCAGGAGGGAAATATTGGTCTGGTTCGCGCTGTGGAGAAATTCGAGTACAGGAGAGGTTACAAGTTCAGCACCTATGCCACTTGGTGGATTAGACAGGCCATTACCCGGTCCATAGCCGACCAATCCCGTACTATTCGTGTCCCGGTACACATGGTGGAGACTATCAACAGGCTATTCAAAACCGCTCGTCGTCTAGCTCAAGAGCTTGGACGCGAACCAAGCTACGAGGAAATCGGTGAAGGCATGGAAATCTCTTCAGACAGAGTAAGGGAAATCATGAAGCTGTCTCAAATGCCGATATCCCTGGAGATGCCTATCGGTGAAGAGGAGGACAGCCACCTTGGTGACTTTATTGAAGATCGAGCTAGTTTGGCACCGGC
>JAUVVE010000050.1 GCA_030604795.1 Dehalococcoidia bacterium
ACCAATTCGCTAACCCCTATCTTACCGATATCATGAACGAGTCCGGCGAGCTCTATTTTCCCAACCTCGTCCTCGGGTATACCCATCTCACGGGAGATGGCAACGCCCATTTCTGCGACCCTCTGTGAATGGCCACGGGTATATTTGTCCTTGGCTTCCAGAGCGTAGGTCAAGGACATGATAGAATTCAGAAATGAGATGCGGACCTTCTTGGTTATTTCTTGGCCCTTTTCCTCAAGACGAAGCTGGTAGCTTTTGTTCTCCAGTATCAGCGTTCTCTTGCTCAGCGCGCCGTCCACGCGAGTCATGAGCATATTCAGGTTAATCGGCTTCACAATATAGTCATAAGCTCCCATCTTCATTGACTCAATGGCTGTCTGGATATCCCCCATGCCGGTTACCATGATGCCCGCAGTATCCGGACATCTGACTTGCATTTCCCGCAATACGTCAATACCCGATTTCCCCGGCATCTTGATGTCCAACACCGCCAAATCGAATTCGCAGCCGTCCAGTATTCTCAAGGCGCTATTGCCATCAGGGACCGTGGTGCAGTTGTGGCCCTCCTGAGTGAGCCGGAGAGAGATGATGGCCCTTACCGACGACTCATCATCTGCAATCAGGATTCTGGCTTTGTGCCCGTTATGCCTCATTGTTTACCTCCAATTTCTTGACTGACCTTGTTATTTCTTCAACACGAGCTCGCGAGCCTTCAGTCGTTGCATACTGCCGCTGCGGCCTTTTGCCCACGTAGTGCGGACTCTCAGGTATTACGAAGCTGAGGGTAGTCCCATTGCCCGGTTCGTTCTCTAGCCAGAGTTCTCCGCCGTGGGCTTGCACGATCTGCCTGGCTAAATAGAGGTCCAACCAGGCCCCGCCATCATCGGGAGTCATCGGAATATCCAGCTCAGAAGTCTTCTGAAGCGAGCAGGGAATGGCATCAGCCAAGGTATCGGTGCTCTGGCCAACAATCTCGACCAGCACCCCATTGCTCACAGCCTTGGCAGTGACAAACACTCGCCCTTCTCCCCGGCTGAACCTGATGGCAAAGCTGAGCAAGTTTGTTACGACCTGCTCGAGCTTATCGAAAGCGCCCTCCACATCCGGCAATCTCCGAGGCAGAGTCGTCTCGATAGCAATCCCTTTCTCCTCGGCAAATCCTTGGAGCTTGACTGCGGCGTTATCGATCACGCCCTTCATGGAAACAGGCCGCTTTTCAAACACCACCTGTCCCGACTCAGTTGCTGCTAGCTCCAGAATTCCAGCCGCCAGCTTCCTCAAGTCTTGATTCCGCTGATCCACCGTGGCCAGAAACTCACGTTGCGTCTCCGGGTCAGACACCTTGCCCTCCAGCATCAGTTTGATGAAGCCGCTCATGGAGTGTAGCGGTGTCCTGACTTCGTGAAAGGTATTGGCAATAGCAGCGAAGCCCAGCCTCATCTGGTCAAGCTCCTGCTGTACCTCTTTCAGCCGCCTGTGCTTGGAGTGCGCGTCCGGGGACAGGCCATGGGCTTCTGAAGCATCCTTAACCAATTCTGACTGTAATCTGTTCATCTGAACCCTCCTTGTCGCAATGCGTTCCTATCTGATGCTCAGAATTCCGAGCTCGTCACAGCTTCCTTCAATTGTCTTTCGCACTTCGTCATTGACAGAACCATTGCCGTTATCATCATTCGCTGTGGTGAAGAGCAAGCTGACCACCGCGGACACAAAGGCGGTTGCCATCGAAGTCCCATTCTTGTAGTCATAGCCGTCGCCGGGTAACGTGGAGTAGATGCTAACCCCGGGGGCAGCCACATCTATCCAGTCAGCGCGGCTCGACCACGAGACCACAGAATCAGTGGCGTCGGTAGCTGCTACGGCAATGCAATTTGCGTAATAGGCTGGATACACCGGCCTTCCACCTGAGCCGTTGCCTGAAGCTGCTACGACGACAACTCCGTTGCTCCAGGCATAGTCCATCGCATCTTCCAGCGCTTGGTTCGGGCTACTAACGGTAAGGCTGATGTTGATGACCTTGGCCCCGTTGTCTACTGCCCACACGATGCCTTTGGCTATCGTTGAAGGCCAGACCATACCGCTGTCCTCGGCCACCTTCACGTTCAACAAAAGGCAATTGGGGGCGATACCGGCGATGCCAATCCCATTGTTGGGAGTGGCGGCGATGATGCCAGCAATGTGAGTACCATGACCGTTACGGTCAGAGGCTGTCGGACTATCCGAGAAATTCACGCTGGCTACTACTTTGCCCGCCAGGTCTTCATGTCGCTGGTCAATGCCAGTGTCGAGGACAGCAATGAGAATGTCCTGACCGACCGTGCTGTCCTCCCATGGGTCCAGAGCCTGAACCTTGGCCAGCGCCCATTGCTTATCAAAATACTCATCATTCGGAATGGTTGAAGAAGCAATCGCACCCGGCTGCAGGCTTTCAACAAGGCCGTCCCTTGAGAAGCTGCCGGCGTCAGCGATTTCTATCCAGGCAGATGGCACCGGGCACGGCACCAGAAGTATTACGGCCAGGAGAAAAAGTATTGTGTCAGTCAGCCTGTTTCTCATCCTAAACTCTATCCTGCTCATTGGTATTCTCAGGATACGTCTGGGATGCGAAACAACTTCTAAAGAACTACGGTGTCTATCTAAACAAATCCTAAACTTTCGTCAGGCAGGAAGGGACGTAGGAGTAAATGCAAAGGCTAAAATGTAAAAGGCAAAAAGACAGACGGGAATTGAAGGAGGAAGTTTAGGGAACGAGGGGCAAATTTTGAATCCCAGTATGCAAAGACCAGTATGTAAAGACCAGTATGTAAAGAAATGTAAGATGTAAAAGCTAAAGTGCAAGTCAAAAGCGAAAAATGAATCTGGGGGCGTGGCCTTAGAGAGGAGCAATAATGTTTACATTTCTATTTGCCATTTTGGTTCTTGGCTACTGACTTTTGGTTTTCAACTACTGGAGGTAGTCTATCAACTTGCGGCTGTGGCTTAAGGAACCTCCTCGGCGGGCTCTGGTGTTGTGTAAACTTGAATGAAGTCAGCAAGGCGACTGCGTTGTTGCCCGGCGGGCGATTCAAGAAATAGCGTTGCCTGAACTTGCCTTGAGCGGCCGCTGCAGCTCTTCAGGTGAGGTTCCCGTTTCAGAAGCTAACTCGTTGCTGGTTGGGTCGTGGCCGGATTGTTGCGGATGATGGCAATGATTGCCTTGGTGTACCCGGGCTCGGATTCGATGTTGAACTGATCGACCAGGCTCTTTATGGTCGGCACGCTTGCTCCGAAGCCGCCACCGGTGCTAAAGCCATGGTCCATGGCCTTCCCGCCGTTGGGGATGCCGCGACCATAATGCTCGACGACCACCTGGATGTTGATGTCACTCTGATTGGACATGTCAATGATGTCGAAGGCCCCACCGCGGGCGTAGTGGGTAGCGTTGCATGTCAATTCGGAGATAGCGGCGGCCAGGCGTGTCTGGTCAGCCAAGCCGAGGCCGAGTCCACGTGCCATCTCCCGTCCCGCTTGCTGGGCAGCTATGATGTCGCTGTCCACTTTGATCGGGATCCTAGTCCTAACGAGGCCCATTGGCTTCCTCCTTTTTATCCGCCATTTTGGCTCTTGGCTTTTAACTTTTGGTTTTCAACTACCGGAGGTAATCTATCAAGTTGCGGCAGTGGCTTGAGCAGCGCAGCTTGACCAGTGCATCTTTCTCAATCTGACGTACCCGTTCTCTGGTGAGGCCTAGCGCTACGCTGATCTCTTCCAGGGTTTCACCACCGTTATTGTCCAGCCCGAACCGCGCCTCGATGACGCGGCGCTCTCGGGGTTCCAACAACTCGAGGGCTGTGCTCAACTGTTCCTTGAGCATGACTGCAGCGGCCTCATCAGCGGGGTCCGGTGCTGTTGGATCTTCGATCAAGTCGCTGAGCTTGCCTCCCTCCTCCCCCACGGGTGTCTCCAGGGAAATGGACTCACATGAACTCGTCGTGAGCAGCCGCTTCACCTTCTTGGGCGAGACTCCCATCTCAGCAGCCAACTCCTCCTGGGTCGCCTCACGGCGGAACTCTTGCGACAACCTGTCTCTTGCCTGGGCCAGCCTTGCCACAGCCTCGCCCGTGTGTACCGGCAGGCGCACCGTGCGCGACTGGTCGGCGATGGCCTCAAACACTGCTTGCCGAATCCACCAAGCTGCGTAGGTGCTGAACTTGTAGCCCCTGCGGTGGTCGAATCTCTTCACGGCTTCCATTAGGCCGATGTTACCCTCCTGGATGAGGTCTGCCAGCGGTACGCCGCGGCCGACGTACTTCTTGGTCACCTTGACCACCAGGCGCAAGTTGGCTTGAATCATCTGGTCGGTTGCCTGGCGGCCCCTTTCCCGTATTCGCTGGAGGTGCCAGGCAATTTCGCGGTGATGCTCTTTTAACTCATCCCAAAAGGCCGGCGACTGCAGCACTGCTTCAAACTCGGCCACGGAGCATTCCCAGCCGGCTCTCCCTAGGATTTCCCACGGGATGAGCCGGCTGTCTAGAGACAGCTCAATCATGGCCTGCTTGGTTTCTGCTTGGCCTGCCCCGGTCCTTTGAGCTATAGCGCCACATAAGTATTCGTCGACATGGCCATCGATGGCACGGCGCGCTTCTGGATTCAGCACTCTCGCTGCTACACCCTCGTTGGGCGGGAGCTCCAGGTGTTGACACAGTGCCTCAAAAAGCACACGTGCCTGGCAGAAGCGGTCCGTTAACATCAGCAATAGGTCGGTTGCTGCCGGCGAGGTACCATATTTGGCAACCCAGTCCTGCTCAAGCTGTGACATATGCTTCCCCGCCTCCGCCTGTGCGCCCAGTTCTTGCCACTCATCGGGATTCAGCAGAGATACTTGCCCGAATTCGGCAAAGTAGCCGTTCAGTGAACCTCCTACTAACTCAGCCTTGGAGCGGGCTGGCTCCATGGTTTTGACTTCTACTAGAACTGTCGTCATGTCTTATTTCGCCTCCTTTGTCGCTGCCGGTGCGGCGTACTCCCTGAACACAAAACTGGTCTTACAACAAGTACCAAAAAGACGCGCAAAACGCCGCGGCCACACAAAAGTAACTTACGACTATGATGACAAGCTGCTTGTTCATTCTCATACTCCTTACGTCTTCTTGACTCCTGAAATGCAACGATTGACAACGGGCATTAATGCAGATGCCATGCGATGCCCACGGAGACTATGCTGACAAGAATAATAGTGTCAACAATCAGTCCAGCAAAGAGTGCTAAGAGTTTCTTGTCGACTCTGAGAAGAGCTAACCCTTTCCTAATCTCAGTCATTTCTTCCCTCCTTGTCACCTTTTGTCTGTTCTTGCTGCCAGTCTAGAGTCTGGCTGCGAAACAAAGTCTAAAAATCTCTGGTGGAAATCTAAACATCCTCTAAACTTGCTTCAGACGACAAAAAAGGACACCCTGAGAAGGGTGTCCTTGCTATTGGCTTTGCTGTTTGGCCGTGTGGACTGAGCCCTAGTTTTTGAACTGGTAGCCGACACCGGGCACGGTTATGATGTGCTTCGGACTTGTCGGCTCAGGTTCGAGCTTAGTCCGCAGACGACGTACAAAGACGTGCACATACTGTCGTTCGTCCCTGTACTCGGCCCCCCATGCCCTGCTTAAGAGATAGGCATGAGTAAGCACCTTCCCGGCATTGAGGACGAATTCCTTTAGAAGGCAATATTCGGTTGGCGTTAATCTGACTTCGCGGTCGCCAACTGTTACCTTCCTTTCCACAAAGTTGACTGTGAGGTCACCGCTGGTAAAGGTGGGCTCAGCAGGTACACCACTAGCAACGTCAGTGCGCCGAAAGACCGACCTGACCCTCGCCAGCAGTTCCTTAACGCCAAACGGCTTGGTGAGATAATCATCGGCACCGAAGTCAAGGCACTCCACCTTGTCCTTCTCATCATCTCGAGCAGTGAGCATGATAATAGGGACCTGCGACCACTCGCGAACCCGGCGGCACACTTCGAAACCATCCATCTTGGGCATCACTATATCCAGGATTATCAGGTCGGGAGCTTCCTTTTCAACGGCCTCAAGCGCTTCAGCACCATCAAGAGCAGCTATTGTCTCGTAGCCCCCTGCTTGCAGGTTAGCTCGAAGGAGTTTCAACACCGCAAGGTCATCATCAACGATAAGAATACGTAGCCGCGCCATAGTTCAGTTACCTTTGCAAAAGTTAAAGGTTAAAACCCAAAAGCCAAAATGACAAGTGAAAATGTAAAGATTATTCCTCCTCTTCAGAGCCGGATGGCTGAATTCCTTTTTGAATTTTGATTTGTACCTTTGCATTTTACATTTCAGCTTTTGCTTTCCGTTAGTATTCGGTTTATTTCCTTCTCCAGCTGCTTGGTTTCAAAGGGTTTTGTAATGTACGGGGCTTTGGTCTTGGAGAGAAAGTTCGCCGTTTCCACCCCCATAACATCACCGGTGATG